>CAYRPW010000164.1:0-5733 GCA_964426145.1 uncultured Oscillospiraceae bacterium | reverse complement strand
AAAAACGGTAGGTCATGGATGCACGCTGCCGATCCTGAAGCATCAGTTTTTGGGCATCGCTCTCGTCCGTAGATAAGGCGGCCGCAATGCTGCCCGTAATCGGTACCGGTTTTTGAACGGCTGATCTGCGCAGGTCCAGCGGATCGCTTCCCAGCATATAGTGCGGAGAGGATTGCGTTTCTGCGGAGAAGGCGCGGTCCGGAGGCGCCATACCGCCCGGATAGTAAGCCGGCTGCGGAATGCCGACGGGTGTGGCAGGCGTCCCGGCCTGGCTTGCATTCCCATACTGGGCCTCATCGTTTTGCTTCCGGCGCGCCGTAGAACTGATCAGACCGCCTGTCACCATGAGCGATATACCGCAGAATAAAAGAAAATAACTGGAATGCAGGCAAAAACGGACGATTGCGTTTAGCGTATTGGTTAACGTATCCGCGCTCTCTTCCTGAAACGAGCCGATGATGAGCTTGAACTGTTCGTTTTCGATCATGGGTACAAGCGACGCGAGGATGCCGATCAGCGCAAAGAAAAAGCCAAAGACAATGAAAAACGAACCCATGACGCGAAATGATTTCATACTTTGATTCATCCCTCCGTGCAATCCGCAATAAGGAACATTTCGACAATCCAAAGACTGCCTCCTTCTTGACCGCCGCATGCTTTTGTGCTTTGATGACAAGGAGATCAGGGGTCGTATGCAGAATGATTGAATATCATCGGAAACTGAGCAGCAGAGGATGATTTCATGGAGAAATACCAGCTCACATACCATGTAGATATGGTGCTGTGCATCGACGCAACCGGCAGCATGCGCCATGTGATCGACATCGTTAAGGAAAATGCCCTGCATTTTTACCGCGACGTAACCACCGTTATGCGGAAAAAGAATAAAGTGATCAGCAAGCTCCGGGTTCGCGTGATCACGTTTCGCGACTATGTTGCCGACGGCGAAAAGGCGATGATGTCAAGCGAGTTCTTCTCGCTTCCTGAAGAAGAAAAAACGCTGCATGAGAGTATTCGCAGCGTAAGCGCGACCGGCGGCGGAGACATACCGGAGGACGGTTTGGAAGCCCTGGCTTACGCTATTCGCAGCGAATGGACCCAGGATGGAATCAAGAAGCGCCATATCATCGTCATGTGGTCGGACGCACCTACCCACCCGATCGGCTATAGCCGCGTCGCTCCCTGGTATCCGGAAGGGATGGCCAAAGATTTCGAAGAGCTCAGCCTTTGGTGGGAAGATGAGCAGCTTGGCGGCGCAATGGATGAGAACGCCAAACGGCTGTTGATTTTCGCGCCGGACGCACCCGAATGGAACCGTATCTCTTCAGAATGGTCGCAGGTGATCCACGTGCAGACAGTCAGCGAGGGGCTTTTAGAGTTGGATTATCAGCAGGTCATCGACGCGATCTGCAATACCATCTAGGATCCCCCCGTATGAAAATCGGAGCGTATGAGACAGAAACGCAATTTATGACCGCCGGCAGCGGCAATGCCCGTTGGTGCGTTGCCCAGAAAGACGGAAGGCGTTTCTTTCTCAAGCAGTTTCTTTCTCCTGTACAGCCTGTGCAGACGACGGATGTGCCAACGGAACAGGTGATCCTCCGCCGGGAGCGATGCGCTGCATTTGAGCAGCGAAAACTTGCCATGTACCGGCAGCTGAAAAACGTTCATGGAGACTGCGCCGTTCGCATGGCGGACTTTTTCGTTCATGACGGGCACTATATTACCGCATCGGAGTACATCGATCCTTCGCATCAAACCTTTGAAACCATCCGGAATACGGCGCCGCGCATGATGCCGATGCTTGTGTTTTCCATGGCGGAGTGCCTGCGGATGCTGCACGCCTGCGGCATCGTGCACGCCGATCTCAAGCCGGAACATGTCATCGTCAAAAACGAATTTGGCAGACCGCGCGTCTGTCTGATCGATTTTGACAGCGGATTTCTGGAGGCATCCCCGCCCGACGGGAAAACAAACCTCGAAGTCGACCCGGCTTATCTGTCGCCGGAGGGATATTTGTTTATCACGGGCAATGACGTCAAGCTAACCCACAAATTGGATACCTTCGCATTCGGCATCCTGCTGCATCAGGCGCTGACCGGCGCGTTTCCGTCTTTTGATGTGCAGAAATACACGTACCTTTACGCCTGTGTGCTCGACGGCGGGAAGGTGAAATTGTCACCGTCGCTGGAAGGCCCGCAAAGTGCGCTGATCCAGCGGATGATTCGAAAAAATCCGGCCAAAAGGCCGGATGATATCGATGTTTGTAAGGTGTTGCGCAATTATATTT
Source organism: uncultured Oscillospiraceae bacterium (assembly GCA_964426145.1). GTDB lineage: Bacteria > Bacillota > Clostridia > Christensenellales > Aristaeellaceae > CAXXOK01. The sequence continues at coordinate 3,443 of CAYRPW010000164.1, read as the reverse complement.
AGCGGCCCCTGTAAAAATCGTGGATAGCCTCGATCACGCTGGCGCAGTCTTCCTCGGTCAGGCCGTAGTACAGCGGCAGGCGCAAAAGGCGCTCGCTCTCGACGGTCGTATAGCGGTCTTCACCGGCAAATCGGCCGAACCTTTGCCCGGCAGCCGAGGAATGCAGCGGGATATAGTGGAACACGGCCATGATTCCGCGCTCTTTGAGGAACGTGATGAGCGCCGCCCGCTCCGGCTCGTTCTTGCATTTGATATAGTACATATGCGCATTATGCGTACATTCTTGCGGAATATAGGGCAATTCCAGCCGTTCATCTTGCTTCAGGTCCGATAGACCGGAGTCATATTGGTTCCACCGTTGCAGCCGCCATGCGGTGATTGCTTCGTGATTTTCCAGCTGCGGCAGCAAGTAGGCGGCGTTCAGCTCGCTGGGAAGAATAGACGACCCGATATCAACCCAGGTATATTTATCAACCTGTCCGCGGTAGAAACGGCTTCTGTCCGTTCCTTTTTCACGTACAATCTCCGCGCGTTCAATCAGAACGGGGTTCTGCATCAGCGCGGCGCCGCCTTCGCCCATGCTGAAGTTTTTGGTTTCATGAAAGCTGAAACACCCGATGTCGGACATCGACCCGGCAGGCTTGCCGAAGTACGCGGCGTCCACTGCCTGCGCCGCATCCTCCACGAGAAACGCACCGGCGTCCTTGGCGATGCGGCCGATTGCGTTCATATCGCAGCATACGCCGGCATAGTGCATGGGAATGATCGCTTTGGTGCGATTGGTTACGGCATCGGCAATACATTCGGGGTTCAGGTTCATCGTTTTGGGGTCGACATCGGCAAAAACCAGCGTACAGCCGCGCAGCGCAAATGCGTTGGCGGTGCTGGAGAACGTGAAAGAGGGGAGAATCACTTCATCGCCCGCTTGCAGATCGCATAGAATGGCCGCAAGTTCCAGCGCGCTTGTGCAGGAAGTGGTTAAAAGCGCTTTCCGGCAGCCGGTCATCGCTTCTAAAATCGCGTGGCAGCGTTTCGTAAACGCGCCGTCGCCGCTGATTTTATGGTTGTGAATCGCTTCCAGCACATATTGATCTTCGAGGCCGTAATAGGGGGGTACGTTAAATGGAATCATTCGTCACACCTCATCTTCCCGCTTGCGTATCGTATAAAGAGAATATCACACGATTATCGGCTTGTCATGTGTCAGCGCTTCCGCCAGCCGGTCGGCATACAACGCGATCACATCCAAATCGCTGACCTTGTATAGCATTCTGCTGCCGACGACATCTTCGATTTCGTTGACAACCGGTTCCCCGTGATGATAGATAAAATCAATTCCTGCAAAAGAAAGCGGAGCGTTCGCAGATGCGAACTTCCGGACCACCCGCATTGCAAGTGCACGCTCGCTTGGGGTCAGCGTATGCAGCGCAACGCTTCCGCCGCGTTTGTAATTGCTCACAATTCCGTGCGGGGCAGTGCGAAGCACGGCTGCGACGATCTCTCCAAAGAGAACATACACCCGCAGATCTTTCCCGGCATCGCTGGCCTTTTCCTGCACCAGCGCGGGCAACGGAGAAATTGTCTGCAGCGCTGTGTCCAGCTCTTCCTGGTTTTCCGCCAGGGAAACGCGATCACCGCCATGGCCGAATGCAGGTTTCACGACGCAGGGAAACGCTGTCTGAATTGCTTGCCGGGACGGTTCCACAAACTGGGTGCGCATCAGCGGAAATCCCTGCAAAAAGCGATGGGTGTTGCGCTTGTCGTTGCATAGCTCGCATACGCGGGCGTTGTTGAAAACGGGAATTCCCATCTGTTCCAGCCTTGCGCTCAAACCGGGGTTACGCTGCCGCGAAATAACGAAATCCGGAGGCTGTAAAAGCGCCTCATCCAGCCGCTCCGTCAGCACGACGGATAAGGACAGCGCCCGCGTTGCACCTGCCGCTTGCATATGCTGCGCAAATAGCCGGTTTACCTCATAGTCGCGCTCATCGTACAATAACCATCCTGATTTCATCCGGATCACCCGATTCGACGCACGATATCCCGTAGGATTGCGTCAGCCATATTCACCCCGGTACACTGCAGGGTAGTTTGGAAATGAGCGTTGCTGTTCACTTCGCAAATCAGCGGACCGTTTTTTCCGAAAAGAACGTCCACACCGGCAAACGTCAAGCCGAGTGCCTGTACGGCACGAAGCGCAAGTTCCGCTTCCACATCCGTCGGGGTATATTTTTCCATGCTGCCGCCCAGTGTCAGATTACTGCGAAAATCGCCATGCCGGTTTTCCCGCAGAATCGTGGCAACGATTGTTCCGCCGACGATATTCACGCGAATATCCCGGCCGAAGCTTTCCGTTATCAATTCCTGCATCAGCATCGGTGTGCCGGCAAGTGACAGTACTTTTGCCTGTAACTCGTCCTGCGTTTTGATGAGGTACACCTGCTGTCCGAACGATCCGAAACATTCCTTCAGCACGAACGGATACGTAAGCGAATCCGCCGCATCCAAAAGGAAGTCCGTGTTCGTATACCCGATATTCGGGAAGGTTTTCGGCAATATCACCGTACGCGGCACGGCGACGTTCGCATGCCGGAGCGCCAGATACGTAAGCGCTTTGTCATCGCAAAGCTCAATGCTTTGCGCGCTGTTGAAAACAGGGATTCCCTGCATCTCAAGCAAACGGGCAATTTTTGTATCCTTGTCCCAAAACAGAACAAAATCGGGCATCTCGCGTTTGAAAGCCGTTGTGTCCAGATGGGTGGAAAGAGCTGCGTTCGTTTGCAGCGTGAGGTGTATGTTCAGCTCAGCGGCCGCATCGAGCAGCGCCTGATAGATTGCATCAAATTTCGGCAGTTTCAGAAATGCGTTGACCACCAACAAGCCGTTAGGCATTTCTTCCATCCCCTCACTTAAGGCCGCTGGTTTAACGCCACTGCAAAATCATGCAGAGAAAGCAGTACGTCCGTCAGACGATAATGAGCAGACCCCAGCGTAAGCAATCTGGAATTGAGTTCCATCTGAATGGCGGGGACTTCGCAGCAACTGGCGACAGTCGCGCATACGGTGTTGGGGTTGTCGGCGGCAAAGGGCTCGTCGATCGTAATTTTTCGTATGCCGTGGGCTGTAAAACAGCTCTTGGCAATCTCGACCAATTCGTGGCTGCCCAATAGATTTTTGCCGTTGCCCGTTCCAAGGCATACATCCATATCGCGCGTATCGATTAATTGGTGCAGGTCAATGATATAGCGTATCTGCTTTCGTTTCACATACCGGCAAAGCGACGTTCGGTAATCGCTGACCGGATCGTAGTTGGCGTCATCGTGCAGATGCCGGGTTTTATAGATCACTGGGTAGTTGTAGCTTTCATTGAGAAGCTTGCAAAGAATTCCGGTATAGCGCTCTGCCGCTTTGCTGGTGCCGTTGCGCGTCTGCAAAACTGCGTG
>CAYRPW010000163.1:5628-5738 GCA_964426145.1 uncultured Oscillospiraceae bacterium | reverse complement strand
CTTTGCCAGGATCCCCATATGTCCGCCCAGGCAAGGCCCGCAGGTGGGCGTGGACACGGCGCAGCCCGCCTCCACAAAAATATCGAACAGGCCTTCGTGCATCGCGTCCA
>CAYRPW010000163.1:5399-5618 GCA_964426145.1 uncultured Oscillospiraceae bacterium | reverse complement strand
GGAGCCGACCACCACCTGGTGAATGGGCACGTCCCCGATTTCGTCGAAGGTTTTCCCGTTTTCCGGCAGATGCGGAAACGCGACGATGGGCTTGAGCGCGGATAAATCCATCTCGATCACGCGCGCGTAGACGGCGTCCTTGTCGGCTTCAAAAACCTTCGGTTCCTTCGCGCCGTGCTCTTGCAGATAGGCTAACGTCTGGTCGTCCACGGGAAAGAG
>CAYRPW010000163.1:0-5389 GCA_964426145.1 uncultured Oscillospiraceae bacterium | reverse complement strand
GCCCTCGCCTGAAAACTCCAGCGACTGGTACAGCGCGCCGTCTACGCCGATTTGCTTAATCAGGTGCAAGATCACGTCCTTGCCGGACACGTCGGGCGGGCATTTGCCCGTAAGCACCACGGAGATCGCTTCCGGCACGCGGAGCCATACCAGCCCGCTTGCCATGGCGGCGGCCATATCGGTGGAGCCCACGCCCGTGGAGAACGCGCCCAGCGCGCCGTAGGTGCAGGTGTGGCTGTCCGCGCCGATCACCAGATCGCCCGCGGTGACCATGCCGCGTTCCGGCAGCAGGGCATGCTCCACGCCCATATCGCCGACGTCGAAAAAGTTCTTCACATGCTTTGCCTTGGCGAACTCGCGGACTTTTTTCACCTGTTCGGCGGCCTTGATGTCCTTGTTGGGCGTGAAATGATCCATGACCAAAGCGATTTTCTCGCAGTTGAATACGACGCCGCAGCCGAATTTCTCAAACTCGTTGACTGCGACCGGGGCGGTGATATCGTTGCCAAGTACCAGGTCGCATGAGGCGACGATCATATCCCCCGGCTGGACGGCGCTTTTGCCGCAGTGCGCGGCCAGGATTTTCTGGGTCATTGTCATGGGCATGACGGAGAACCCTCCTTCTGATACAAATAATACTCGATCGAATCCGTCAGCGCTTCCCAGCTGGCGGCGATGATATCCGTGGAAACGCCGGTGGTGGTCCAGTCCAGTTCGCCGTCGGAGCTTTCAATCAGCACGCGCACACGGGACGCCGTTGCGGCTTTGCCCGTTAAAACGCGCACCTTGTAGTCCACCAGGCGCACCTTGTTGAGTTGCGGATAGAAAACGCTGAGCGCTTTGCGCAGCGCCGTATCCAGCGCGTGCACCGGGCCGTTTCCCATGGCGGCGGTGGTTTCCTGCCGCTCGCCCACCTGGACGGACAGCATCGCCGACGCGCTTTTGTTGGCATCGGGATGCGGGAACTCCCCGCTGGTGCGGTACATGCTCAATTTGAAGTGTTCATGGAACCGCCCCAGCACCTTGAGCGCCATCAGTTCGAAGCTCGCGTCCGCGCTTTCGAACTGGTACCCCTCGTGTTCCATCTCCTTCGCCTTCTGGACGATGTTGGCGATATCCGGAGAATCCTTGGAGAGTTCGGGCGCGATGGACGTGATTTTCGCCAGCACCGTAGTGCGGCCGCTGACCTCGCTCATCAGAAAGCGGCGGGTGTTGCCCACGGTTTCCGGCGCGACGTGCTCAAACGACTGGCTGAGTTTGGTTACGCCGTCGATATGCATGCCGCCCTTGTGCGCGAACGCGCTTTCCCCCACATAGGGTTTGTTGCGTTCGACGCGCATGTTGCAAAACTCGTAGAGCTTTGCGGCGGTATGCCGGAGCATGGCCAGGTCGCCGGAGCATTCGTACCCCATCTTCAGCCGGAGGTTGGGGATAATGGTGGACAGATCGGCGTTTCCGCAGCGTTCGCCGATACCGATGAACGTGCCCTGCACCTGCACAGCGCCTGCGTTTACGGCACTCATGCTGGAGGCGACGGCGCAGCCCGTGTCGTTATGGCAGTGGATGCCGATGCGCTTTTTAGGAAACGCATCGCACACCAGGCGCACGGCCGAACCGATACGCTCGGGCGTGGTGCCGCCGTTGGTATCGCAAAGGCACAGCGCGTCCGCGCCCGCCTCGGCGGCGGCGGCAAGCACCTGCAGGGCATATTCGGGATTGGCTTCATAGCCGTCGAAAAAATGCTCCGCGTCGAAGATGACTTCCTTGCCATTTTTCTTGAAAAACGCAACCGTATCTTTCACGAGCCGGAGGTTTTCCGCAAGCGTGGTGCCCAGCACCTTGAGCACGTGCAGATCCCAGGATTTGCCGAAGATCACCACAACGTCGGTGCCGGCTTGCATCAGCGACAGCACGTTTGCGTCTTCCTCGGGCGCTTTCCCCTTACGGCAGGTGCTGCCAAACGCGCAGAGCTTTGCGTGTTTGAGCCGCAGGTCGCGCACCTGCTGGAAAAACTCGATGTCTTTGGGATTGGAACCCGGGTTGCCCGCTTCGATGTAATCCACGCCGAATGCGTCGAGCGCTTTGACGATGTTGAGTTTATCCAGCACCGAGAAAGCGACGCCTTCTCCCTGTGCCCCATCGCGAAGCATGCTGTCGAAGATTTCAATCCTGCTCATACTTCCCCCTTACAGCTTGTTCATGCCGTTGATATAGGCAAGTATGCTGGCCTCGAGAATGTCGGTGGAAAGGCCCCTGCCGGTGACCACGCGGTCGCCGCAGCGGATTTTGACGATGGCTTCGCCCTGCGCGTCCTTGCCCTCGGAGATGGTCTGGATATTGTAGTCCTCCAGCGAGTGCTCGGGCGCGGGGATGAGCTTGTCCACGGCGTTGAAGGCCGCATCGATAGGGCCGTCGCCCAGGGCCACTTCCTCGGTGCGCTGGCCGTCGCGAAGGACGCTTATCACCGCGTTGGACGTGGAGTGGTTGCCGCTGTTGACGGTGAAGCGCTCCAGCTGGTAGTTGTTCGCAAGCGTTGACTGCGTATGGCGGTGCAATACGAGGGCTTCCAGATCCTTGTCGGTGATGACCTTCTTGCGGTCGCACAACGCCTTGAACTGATCGTACAGTTGCTTGAATTCGTCCTTGGACAAAACGTAGCCCAACGTGTTCAGCCGCTCTTCAATGGCGTGGTGGCCGCTGTGCTTGCCAAGCACCATCTGGTTTTGCCTCAGGCCGATACTTTCGGGGGTCATGATTTCGTAGGTGGCGCGGTTGGCCATTACGCCGTGCTGGTGAATACCCGCCTCGTGGGCGAAGGCGTTCTGCCCGACCACCGCCTTGTTGATGGGCGCGTTCACGCCCAGAATGCTGTACACCAGGCGGCTGGTAGGCGCGATGCGCGTGGTATCCACGCGGCACAGCTGCGGATACAGATCGGGGCGGGTGTGCATGGCCATGACCAGCTCTTCCAGCGCCGCGTTGCCCGCGCGCTCGCCGATGCCGTTGATGGTGCACTCCACCTGCCGCGCGCCTGCCGTTACCGCGGCCAGCGAGTTGGAAACCGCCATGCCAAGGTCGTTATGGCAGTGCACGGAAAGCGTCACCTGATCAATATTGTTCACGTTCTGTTTCAGATAGGTAATCATCGCACCCATTTCCGCGGGCGTGGTATACCCCACGGTATCGGGGATGTTGATGATCTGCGCGCCCGCGCGGATGGCCGCGTCCACAGCCTTGGCCAGGAACACAGGTTCGGAGCGCATGGCGTCCTCGGCGGAAAACTCCACCTGCGGGCAAAGGTTGCGCGCGTACGACACCATTTCGGAAATCGCCTGCAGCACTTCGTCGCCCGTCATGCGCAGCTTGTATTCCATGTGCATCGGCGACGTTGCCAGAAACGTGTGAATCAGGGGCGACTTCGCCTTCTGCACAGCGCCCCAGGCGGCGTCGATATCGCGCTTGGTGGCGCGGGAAAGGCTTGCGATGGTGCAATCCTTAATGAGTTTCGAAATTTCTTCCACGGACTCGAAATCGCCCTTGGAGGCGATGGCAAAGCCCGCCTCGATCACGTCCACCTTCATGCGCTCCAGCGCCTGGGCGATCTCCAGCTTCTCGTTCAGATCCATGCTGCAGCCGGGCGCCTGTTCGCCGTCGCGCAGCGTGGTATCAAAAATCCTGACATGATCCGCCATCATACACCATCCTTCCATACTGCACCCTGATCCGCGGAGGACACCAGCGCCGCGTAGCGCTTCAGGTATCCCGTCAGCGCTTTGCGGCTCGGAGCCGTAAAGGCGTTCTTCCTGCGGTCAAGCTCTTCCTGTGGTACGTTAAGCGTCATCGTTTTGCCGGGGATATCAATGGTAATCAGATCCCCTTCTTCCGCCAGCGCGATCAGCCCGCCGGACGCCGCCTCCGGCGATACGTGCCCGACGGCCGCGCCGCGCGTCGCGCCGGAAAACCGGCCGTCCGTAATCAGGGCCACCTGTTTATCCAGCTTCATGCCTGCGATTGCCGACGTCGGCGAAAGCATTTCGCGCATCCCGGGCCCGCCGGCGGGGCCTTCGTAACGGATTACCACCACGTCGCCCGGATTGATTTCTTTTTGGTAGATTGCCTTGACGGCGGCTTCTTCACCGTTGAACACCCTGGCTTTGCCGGTATGCCTAAGCATCTCGGGCGCGACCGCGCTTTGCTTGACCACCGCGCCGTTTGGGCAGAGATTGCCGAACAAAATCGCAAGCCCGCCGTACGGGGAGTACGGGTTTTCAAGCGGGCGGATGACCGTTTGGTCCAGCACGGTTACGTTTTGCAGGTTTTCGCCCAGCGTTTTGCCGGTCACGGTACGGCAGTCGAGGTGCAGGAACTGCTGCCTGCTCAGCTCCGCCATCACCGCGTGCACGCCGCCCGCCTGGTGGAGGTCCTGCATGTGGTGGGGCCCCGCGGGCGCCAGCTTGCAGAGGTTGGGCGTTTTCGCGCTGATCCGGTTGACCATCTGGAGCGAGAAGGGAATGCCCGCCTCCTTGGCAATCGCCGGCAGATGCAAAATGGTGTTCGTGGAGCAGCCCAGCGCCATATCCACCGTCAGGGCGTTCTCCACGGCTTGCGCGGTGAAAATATCCAGCGCGCGGATGTTTTGCTCGTTGAGTTTCATGATCTGCATCCCCGCCTCCTTGGCAAGGCGGATGCGCGCGGAATAAACCGCGGGAAGCGTTCCGTTGCCGGGAAGCCCCAGGCCTACGGCTTCGGTGAGGCAGTTCATGGAGTTGGCGGTGAACATGCCCGAGCACGACCCGCACGTCGGGCAGGCGTCGTTTTCGATGGCGCACAGGGCTTGCGCGTCCAGGCTTCCCGCCATGTACGCGCCGACCGCCTCAAACGCGGAGTTCAGATCCTTCCCCTGCAGGGAAAGCATCGGCCCGCCGGATACGAAGATCGTCGGCAGATTCAGCCGCATGGCCGCCATCAGCATGCCGGGGACGATCTTATCGCAGTTGGGGATGAACACCAGCGCGTCAAACGCGTGGGCCTTGGCCATGCATTCCACGGTATCGGCAATCAGCTCGCGGGTGCACAGGGAATAGTGCATCCCCTCATGCCCCATCGCAATGCCGTCGCAAACGCCGATGGTATTGAACTCAAACGGCGTTCCGCCGGCAGCCAGCACCCCGTCCTTCACGGCACGGGCGATCTGGTTTAGATGCACGTGCCCCGGAATGACTTCGTTAAAGGAGTTGACGATTCCGATGAACGGGCGTTTGATCTGCTCGTCGGTATAGCCGCAGGCCTTCAGCAAAGAGCGGTGCGGCGTTCTGTCCGCCCCGGACTTTACGGTGTCGGAACGGCTCATTTCTTATCCCCGCTTTCCTTCTTCCAGCTCATCTTGGCG
>CAYRPW010000162.1:4546-5754 GCA_964426145.1 uncultured Oscillospiraceae bacterium | reverse complement strand
ACCTTGGGAAAGCTCAGGTACTCCAGCAAATTCGCTTCGTTTACGCCTCCGGTCGGTACGAATTTCACATCGCCATATGGCGCGCTCATCGCTTTGATCAGGTTCAGCCCGCCCAGTGCTTCGGCAGGGAAGAATTTCACGGTGGTCAGCCCAAGAGACAGCGCAACTTCGATATCGGTCGGGTTCGCACAGCCGGGGATGATCGGCACGCCGGCTTTCTGGCAGTGTTTCACCACTTCGGGGTTAAAACCGGGGCTTACGATATACGCTGCGCCGGCTGCAATCGCGCGGTCCGCCTGTTCGGTCGTAAGCACGGTGCCGGCGCCGAGCATAACGTTTGGCAGCTCTTCATGGACGCGGCGGATGGATTCCTCAGCCGCGGCGGAACGGAAAGTGATTTCCGCAACGGGAAGCCCGCCGTTTGCCAGCGCTTTGCACAGGGGAACCGCATCGTTTGCGTCCTCCACTTTGATTACGGGGATAATGCCGGCGAGAGAAAGCTTTTGCATGATATCCATAAAATAGTTCCAGCTCACTTTCTATGTGCTTTGATGCAATGTGCGAGGTGTGATTACAGGAGTTTGCTCATGGGAACGCCGTCCATATCGTCAAAAGCCTGATTCTCGCCGACCATACCCCAGATAAAGGTATAACCCTGCGTGCCGCTGGCGCTGTGGATTGACCAGCTGGGGCTGATCACCGCCTGCTGATTTCGTACGACGATGTGCCGGGTTTCCGTTGGTTCGCCCATATAATGGAATACAACGGCATCGCTTGGAAGGTTAAAATACAGGTAAACTTCCATGCGGCGGTCATGCGTGTGGCAGGGCATCGTATTCCAAACGTTGCCGGGCATCAGGCTGGTCATGCCCATGACAAGCTGGCAGCTGTTCACTTGACCGGGAAGAATGTACTTGCAAATGGTACGGTGGTTGCTGGCTTCCTGCGAACCGAGTTCCACCTTTTGACAATCTTCGGGTTTGATAAGCACAGTGGGGTAGGCACGATGCGCCGACGCGCTGTTGAAATAATATTTTGCCGGGTTTAGCGCCTCGGCGCTTTCAAACAGAACGTCCTTCGCGCCAAGGCCCACATACAGACCGTCCTTATGACGAAGCGAATAGGTTGTGCCGTCCACGGTGATTTTTCCGTCGCCGCCGATATTGATGACGCCCAGTTCCCGGCGTTCCAAGAAGCTGGACGCATGC
>CAYRPW010000162.1:0-4536 GCA_964426145.1 uncultured Oscillospiraceae bacterium | reverse complement strand
CAGACAATCGCCGGAGGGGAGGCTGAGCGGTTTGTTCGTCGGTACGGCGCTGCCTGTAATAATGCGGTCAATGTGGCTATAAACCATTTTGACTTCGTTTTCCGTAAATAGATCTTCGATCAGAAACTCCTGCCGAAGCCTGGCGGTATCGTAGTGCTTTACATCTTTTGGGTTCGACGCGTTGCGCAGTTCCATGAGAAAGGTCCTCCTTCGTCTTTATACAAACATTGGTAGTTTGAATATTCGTCAGTATACTTTGGATTCCCTTTTCACAGCATCACGGCTGCGAGAAATTTTCTGCCAATGTTTTCCGCATCCCGTTCCTTTGAATTGCAGCCAGCGTAGTTGCGACGCTGGAAACCAATCCCGGTATTAAACTCAAATTCTGTCCCCAGAATTTCTCGCTTTGCAAAAACATCTCTGTCTGCTGCTGTGCCGGCAATGCGGAATGTTCGGCAAAGAAAGCAAGCACAGCCTCATCGTCAAGGATTGAATACGGTTTGCCGTCACGTTCGCAGATCAGCGCGCCGTTTTCGATCTTCCCGCCCTGATATAACGCCATCAGCGCCGCAAGCGAAAACGTAAGGTGTGCGGGCAGCTTTCCCGCGCTTTCATAATAGGCAAGAAAACTCGGCAAACACCGCGCGCGCCATTTGGATACGGAATTCAACGAAATGGATAACAACGCATGGTCAATGAATGGGTTCTCAAACCGGCTGATCACGGCGGCGGCAAAGCTGACCAGATCATTCTTCGGCAAGGTCAGCGTAGGGATCACTTCATTTTCCAGCGTATCCAGAATGAATTGACGGATTAACGGATCTGCCATTGCCTGTTTCACAATATCATGACCGCACAAAAATGCAGCCGGAACAAACGATGTGTGCGCACCGTTCAGGATACGAACCTTGCGCTGCTTGTAAGGTTTTTGATTATCGGTAAAGAGAACGGGCAGCCCGCAGGCATTCAGCGGAAAATAAACGGAAATGTCCTTTTGCGATTCGATGACCCACAAGGCAAACGGTTCCGCGGCAACCAGCAGCTGATCCTCATACCCAAGCGTTTGCCAAATGGCCGCCGCATCCTTCTGCGGATATCCCGTGACGATTCGATCCACCAGCGTGGAGGTAAAAACACAAGCGTCATCCAGCCAGCGAACGAAGCGGTCGCCGAGATTCCACAGGTTGGCGAGCGAATTTACGCAATGTTTCAGATGGATTCCATTATCGTCAATCAATTCCACGGGAAGGATGATCAAGCCTTTCTGCGGGCTGTAGTCGAAATATTGAGCCCGTTCGTACAGGAACTTCGTCAGTTTTCCCGGGAAGGACTGCGGAGGGCAGGAATCCAGTTTATCGTCAGGATCCAGCACGATTCCGGCCTCCGTCGTATTGCTGACGATGAACCGCAGGCTTTCCAGCCTGGCATAGGACGCGTACTTATCATATTCGGCGTAAGCGTCCACGGCGTCCGCAACGCTGGTAATGAGCCGGGTATGCTGCACCGGTTCGTTGTTTTCCATGCCGCGCAACAAAACGGTATAACGGCAGTTTTGTTCGTGAAACCGTTCTAAGCTGCCATAGGGTATCGGCTTGACAAGCACGATATCGCCGTTGAACTTTCCCGCTTCATTGGCGACGTCCACCATATAGTCTACAAAGGCGCGCAGGAAATTACCTTCTCCGAATTGCAGTATCTCAATAGGCCGTTTCGAACCGGGCGCGTACTCCGCCGACAATCTCCGCATATCGTTATGCCTCCCTCATTACCAAGAATGTAACTATTTACATTGTGATCAGCTCAATACTACGCTTGAACAGGGATTTCGTCAACGATCAATTCACAGCAATGATCCGCAAATAATACGGGTAGATTAAGGCACAACCCAGGTATGGTCTTGCGTTTTGAAAGAAAACGATTATACTGTAAATCATGTAAGAAATCATGTAACCGGTATCAAAGCAACAGGGATGGTGAACCCGTTGAACATTTACGATATCTCCGAGAAGGCGGGAGTTTCTATCGCTACGGTTTCGCGGGTTTTAAACAACAGCGACCGTGTCAGCAAAAGCACCAGAGAAAAAGTACTGGCCGTGATGGCGGAGAACGACTATATTCCAAACCCCTTCGCCCGCGGGCTTGGCTTAAAAACCATGCGGACCATCGGGCTGCTCTGCCCGAATGCGTCGGATTACTATCTGGCAAAAGCTCTAAGTTATTTGGAACGCCTTTTGCGGACTCACGGTTATGACAGCATGCTGCTTTGCACCGGCAAGGAACTCAAGGACAGGGAGAAGGGCGTCGAGTGGCTCATCGGCAAGCATGTGGACGGCATCATTCTTCTTGGCTCCACCTTTGTGGAAGATACGGACGAAGGGAACCAATATCTGCGCAACGCATCCAAGCATTTGCCGCTTGTTCTTCTTAACGCGTCCTTTGCCTATGAGAACATATACAGCGTACTATGCGATGATTATCATGCCACGATGACCGCAACGCAGTATCTACTTGCGAAAGGCAGAACCAGCATCCTCTACCTGTATCACAACCGCAATTACAGCGGCTTGAAAAAGCTGGCCGGATATAAGGCCGCCCACAAAAATGGAAATATAGCCGTACAGGATTCATTGATCCGGTTCTATACGGAAGACAAAATGAGCATTCCGGATATCCGGGATTACGTTCTCGCGCTGGACGCGAAGGGTTTGAAATTCGACGCGGTAATCACTTCGGAGGATGTGCTGGCCGTAGGCGCGTTCAAATACGCACGCAAGGTCGGGCGCGCCGTACCGGATGACCTGCCCATTATCGGGTACAATAACTCCTCGTACTGTCTTTGCTGCGAACCGGAACTTTCAAGCGTGGAGAATAAGCTCGAAATGCTCTGCCAGCAATCGGTTTCCACGCTTCTCAAAGTGCTTGCCGGAGAGAGCGTACCGCAGAAAACCGTTTTTATGGGCGAGCTTGTGCTGCGCGGCAGCACCTGAGGCGTATAGGCAGCGGCAAACGGATTAAGCGCAGCCGGCGCATCGCGCGCCGGATTGAAGCCATGCAATCGTCACTTCCCATATGAGCCAATCCGCATCGCAAATTCGAAACGAAATAATGCCAAATGAGTACATCTTGTGCTATTGACGAACGATACCTCAACTGCTAGAATGAGTTTTGTTTATTTTTTGAAAACAGGAGGGGTACAACGAATATGGATACGAAATTCGTTTTCGTAACAGGCGGCGTCGTGTCGTCGCTCGGGAAGGGTATTACCGCAGCTTCGCTTGGCCGTTTGCTCAAGTGCAGAGGCTTTCGAGTATCCATCCAGAAATTCGATCCATACCTCAACGTTGACCCCGGAACGATGAACCCCTATCAGCACGGGGAAGTGTTCGTAACCGATGACGGCGCCGAAACCGACCTGGATTTGGGTCATTACGAGCGCTTTATCGACGAGAATTTAACGCAGGCAAGCAACGTGACCAGCGGCCGCGTATATAAAACGGTGATCGACCGCGAGCGAAAAGGCGAGTACCTGGGCGCGACCATCCAGGTGATCCCGCATATCACCAATGAAATCAAACGCAACATTTTGGCAGTCAGCCGTACGGAAACCGCACCCGACGTCGTTATCACGGAAATCGGCGGAACGGTCGGCGACATCGAAAGTCTGCCGTTTATCGAAGCGGTCCGACAGATGCGGGCCGAAGTGGGCAGAGAGAATTGCCTTTATCTGCACGTGACGTTGATTCCTTATTTAAACGCGGCAGGCGAGCTGAAAACGAAGCCTACCCAGCACAGCGTAAAAGAACTCAGCGGAATCGGAATATCGCCGGATATTCTGGTTTGCCGCAGCGACCATGAACTGCCCTACGAAGTACGCGAAAAGATCAGCATGTTCTGTAATTTACCGGTTGAACGTGTGTTTCAAAACCTCAATGCGAGTTCATTATACGAAGTGCCGCTGATGCTGCACGAGGAAGGCCTGGATACACAGGTAGTCAAACTTCTCGGACTTCCGGAACGGGCGATCGACTTGGGCGAATGGAGCGCTATGGTAAAGCGCCAGATGGAAAGCGAAACTGTAGTAACCATTGGAATCGTCGGAAAATATATCGAATTGCCGGACGCTTACTTAAGCGTCGTAGAGGCATTGACACACGGCGGGATTCACCACGGGGTGAAGGTCAAGGTGAAATGGATCGCATCCGATACTGTGACGCCGGAAAACGTCGCTGAGAAGCTTTCCGGCTGCCGCGGAATCGTCGTTCCGGGCGGATTCGGCTCACGGGGCCTGGAAGGCAAGATCAATGCGATCCAGTACGCGCGGGAGAACGGCCTTCCCTTCCTCGGCCTGTGTCTGGGAATGCAGATGGCCGTCATCGAATTCGCGCGCCATGTGCTGGAAATGCGGGACGCGCATACCACCGAGGTTGACCCGCATACCACCTACCCCGTGATCGATTTGATGGCCGGGCAGGACCTTAAAAACCTCGGCGGTACCATGCGCCTTGGCAAATACCGCTGCGTACTTGCGCCCTGCAC
>CAYRPW010000161.1:304-5756 GCA_964426145.1 uncultured Oscillospiraceae bacterium | reverse complement strand
TGTTGTGTTATCATCCGGAGTACAGGGTGGTGAAAAGCGGCGCCGCCGGGCTTTTGCAGCACGACGTATTCACCTGGCACGTGGAAAACGGCGCGTTTTTAGAGCTGCAGGAGCTGGATCTGTCCACGCGCATCGCCAACGAGGCCTTCAACCTCTGGCTGGACCAGCATTCCGAGGAAGAACGCAAGCTGATGGTGGAGATCGTGTTTCGGATCGTATCGGGCATCGGGGAAGACAACATCGGCCCGCTGTACGAAGACCCGCGGGGAAGCTCTTTGAAGATGTTTTCCGCCTTTGCCAAGCTGGATTTTGAGATGCGCGCGAAAGCGGTGAAGCTGTTCGCGGGGTTATTGTCCACGGAGGCGGGCTACGCCATCCGCCAGCTGCTTGCCAAGGTGCTGCGCACCTGATTTAGAACTGCCGGAAAAACGCCTCGATATTATCATGCGCGATGGCCTCCCGCTCCTTATGGGTCAGCGGAAGCGCTTCGAACCGTTCCCGTTCGATAACCGGGTCCCACATGGGGTAATCGGTGCCAAACAGCACGCGGTCCGGCCGGTATCGGCGCACGATTTCCGCGGCTTTCTCCGGCGTGAGGGCATAGAGGCTGGAAGAGGTGTCCACCCACACGTTTGGAAGCTCCGCCAGCGCCGCGCAGGCGTCGTCCCATACCGACCAGCCGCCGAAATGCGCGGCGATCACCTTCACGTCCGGCACGGCTTTAAGCGCACTGGCCAGCCGCAAAGGCTGGCTGTAGGGAAAGCGGAAATCCCCGGCGTGCATCATTGCGGGCATGTTCTCCCGTGCAAGGCACTGAAACAACTTCACCACGTTATCCCCGTCCAGCAGCACTTTTTGCATATCCGCATGGATCTTCACGCCCAAAAGTCCGCCCGCCCTGATGCGCCGAAGCTCGGCGGGGACGTCCGCAAAATCCGGGTGCATCGCCCCGAACGCCATCAGCCGGTCCGGGTGCTCCGCCACGGTGCGCATCAGATAATTATTGATGCCCGTCACGCGCTCGGGCGTTACGGCTACGCCGTGCACGAGGTGTTTTCTGATCCCCGCAAGCTGCCCGCGCTCCAAAAGCGTTTCCAGCCGCCCTTCGTGCTGCATGGTCATTTCGTAAAAATCCGCCGTGGCAAGCGACGCCTTGCCTGCGATTTCCCCGGGATAGACGTGCGCGTGCGCATCGATATAGTACAACGAAAACCGCTCCTTTGGCCGAACAAATACCATACCCATATATAGCGCGGCAAGAAAAGATTGTCAACCTCGCCGGGAACAAACCGGCGTGAAGGATCGTCTATTGTTCAGACTGACACGGGGAGGTGCGCGGATGACGGAGCGGCTGCTTACAAAAGCACAGCGCGGCGATGCCGACGCGTTCATCCGACTGTGCGCGCCTTTGGAAGGCATGGTCTACCGCCATTGCCTGCAGATGCTCAAAAACCCGGCCGACGCGCAGGACGCGGCGCAGGAGGCGATGCTCAAGGCATTCCGCTCCATCGCCGCGTTTGAGGCGCGCAGCGAGCTGGCAACGTGGCTGTTTCGCATCGCCCACAACACAAGCCTGGATTTTTTGAAGAAAACCTTCAGGCAGCGGGAAGGCACATCGCTGGACAGCCTGCGCGACCAGGGTTTCGACCCGCCTTCGGACGGCCGGACCCCCGAGGACCAATATCTGCGGGATAGCGAGCAGGCGATGCTCAGGCAGGCGGTTTCAGCCCTTGCCCCGCGCCAGCAGGCCCTGCTTTCCCTGCGTTACGGCGACGGGATGAGCTACGAACAGATTGCCGATACCATGAACCTGACGCTGGGCACCGTGAAAAGCGCGCTGAACCGGGCCAAGGAAGAGTTAAAGGCCGCGGTGCAAATTGCGGAAATATAACGGAACCAAACGGGTTTCCGCTCGTCTAGTATAAAGAAGGGAGGCCGACACATGAAACAAACGCAGACAAACGATGCGCTGGATCGCGCGTTGACCGCCCTGCACAAGGCGGACGTCCCCGCGGGCTTTTCGGCCTCGTGGCGCGACGCCGTGAAACGAGAGGAGCCGACCCCCATGAAAACCATCCGACCGCTTTCCTGGCTCAGGCGCGCCGCCCTGCCCATGGTCGCGGCACTGGTCCTGATCGCAGGCACGCTGATCACCGGATCGCTGACCCCGCCGGCGCAGACTGCCGTGGACAAAGGCGCGGCGGACACCGCAAGCGGCGCGGTGACCGACGACCGGAAAATCGTGCGCACGGTCAGCCTTACGCTGTCCTCCGCGGTCTATGAAGCGGACTATGCCGCCGTGCTTGCCTTAACGGAAAGCGCGGGCGGATACGTAAGCTCCGTCAGCGCCTATACGGAGCAGGCGGAAAACCGCACGGCGTCGTTTGATCTGCGTATCCCCGCCGATCAGCTGGACAGCTTCCTAAGCGGACTGGGCAGCATCGGCCGGGTGACCGAGCGCTACGAAACCGCGGACGACATGACCGTGACGTATACCGACACGCAGCTTCGCCTGCAGACCCAGCGCAGCAAGATGACCCGCCTTGAGGAACTGCTCCTGCAGGCGGAAACCGTGGAAGACCTGCTGGCCGTGGAAAGCGAAATCGCCAATACGCAGTACGAAATCGACAGCCTAGAAACCTCCCTGCGCTGGGTGGACCGGCAGGTGGAGTACGCCACCGTGAACGTGTACCTGCGGGAGCGCGCACCCATCGATACCGCCGCCGCGGGCGACCTGACCCTTGGCGAGCGCATCCGAAGCGGGCTTAAGGCGACGCTGGATTGGTTCAAAGCGTTCTTCACCAACATGCTCGTATTCCTGGCCGCGGCCGCGCCGGTGCTCATTCCCCTCGCGCTGCTGTACATCGCGTACCAGCTCATCCGCAGGCGCAGACATCCCAAAAACAACGACAAACGTTAAGGAGGAAATTCTCATGAAAAAACTACTCGGCTTGATCCTGGTTCTCGCGCTGTGCGCAATCTCCGTTTCCGCCCTCGCGGACGATAACACCGTAACCGCCATCGGTACCGGCACCGTACAACTGGTTCCCGACATGGCCACGTTCTCCATCGGCATCAACACGCAGGACGCGCTGGTGTCCACCGCGCAGGCGGCCAACAACGCCGCGATGGAAGCCATTCTGACCGCGCTGACGAACCTCGGCGTGAACAAGGACGATCTGCAAACCAACAGCTTTTCGGTGTACCCCGTGTACGATTATACCGAAAGCACCCCCGTGGTGACCGGCTATGAGGTGAGCAACACCGTAACCGTGGTCGTGCGCGATCTTTCCCAGCTGCCCTCCCTGTTGGACGCGGCGGTGGAAGCGGGCGCCAACAACGTCTACAGCCTCGGCTTCCAAAGCTCCCAACAGGCGGCCGCCTATGACCAGGCGCTGAAAGCCGCCGCGCAGGACGCGCTGCGCAAGGCCTCGCTGATCGCGCAGGCCGTGGGCAAGGAAGCCGGCACCGTGCTGACGCTTGAAGAGCTGTCCGCATCGACCGGGATTTACTACAGCGGCGCGACCTACGCCTTGGAATCGTCCTACAGCGCGCCCATCGAAAGCGGCATGGTTACGGTCACCGCGCAGGTGGAGGCCACCGTGGCGGTCAACTAGCATTCTTGATTTTCGGCCCCCGCCCGTGCTACAATAACCCCATGGACGCACGATTGATTTCAGCCGCCGAAGCTCTGCTTCGGCGCGCTGGGTTTTTAGGCCCGAAGGCAACGGTTCTGGTCGCCCTCAGCGGCGGCGCGGATTCCGTTGCCCTTTTGCTGACCGCCGTGGAGCTGCGGAAAACCAACGGCCTTACCGTGCGCGCCGCGCACGTGGAACACGGGCTGCGGGGGGAAAGCTCGCTTGCCGACGCTGCGTTTTGCCAAGCGCTGTGCGAAAGGCTTTCCGTGCCCTATACGTGCGACCATGCGGCGCTTGCGGGCGGCATGGCCGCGCCGGGCGCGGAAGCCGCGGCGCGCGACGCGCGCTACCGGCTGCTGATCGCCCGCGCGAAGGAGTGCGGCGCGGACGCGCTGCTGCTGGCGCACCACCAGGACGACCAGGCCGAAACGGTGCTATTGCACCTGCTGCGCGGCAGCGGCACCAACGGCCTTGGCGGGATGCACGAGCTCACCGTGCGCGACGGCGTACCGCTGTGCCGGCCGTTTCTGGGCCTGTCCAAGCAAACGCTGATCGGCGCGCTGGACGGCCAGCCGTACCGCACCGACGAAAGCAACCTGGAGCCCGTGAGCCTTCGCAACCGCCTGCGGCAAACGGTGCTGCCGCTGCTCACCGCCGAAAACCCCAGCGCGATCCCCCACATCGCCCAAACCGCCCGGCTGCTGCGGCTGGATGAGGACTGCCTGCAAATGCAGGCCGGGCGCTTGCTGCGCAAGGCGCTGACCGACACGCCCCCGTACTTCTGCCTGCGCCGGAGCGCGCTCAAGCGTGCGGACACGGCATTGAAACTGCGGGTGCTGCGTGCCTTTACGGAGCTTGGATTGCAAGTCCTCGGCCAAACGCCGGACGAAGAAACCTTGTCGGCGGACGATACGTTTTCCTTACTTGCCCTGCTGGATGCGCCGCAAAGCGCCGGGGTCAACCTGCCGGGCGCGCTGCGCGCCGTTTCCACCGAGCGGTTTTTGCACCTTACGCGCATGGAAGGCGGCAAACCGCTGCGCCCCGCGCCCCCGCTGCCCCCGCGGCCGCTGCCGGCGGAACGGGAAGCCTTGACATTTGGCGCGATTACGCTTACCATGTTGCCGCATGCGCCCGGCGGCGCATGCCCCGACGGCAAGCGTACCGTGGCGCTGCCAAGAAACCTTGCGCAGGAAGCGGTCGTGCGCTATCCGAAGCCCGGCGACCGGATCCGCCCGTTCGGCGCGGCGGGCGCGAAGCCGCTGCGGCGCTATCTGACCGACCAGAAACTGGACCCGCCCTTCCGCAGCACCCTTCCGGTGGTCGCCGCAGGCCGGGACATCCTCTGGGCCGTGGGCGTAGGCGCGGCGGAATGCACCCGTGCGGGCGGCGAACCCTCCGTTTGGCTATCCATGCAGGGCAATCTGCCCTGGTTCCACCTCAGTTAGAAAAGGAGCTGGCCCATGAAACCAGATTGTGCTTTACTGGCTGATCTTTCGGAGATCTTGATTTCCGAGGAGCAGATCAAAGCCGCCGTGCAGCAGCTAGGCGCCCAGGTGACGAAGGATTATCAGGATAAAAATCCGCTGATGATCTGCATTCTGAAAGGTTCGACCATCTTTTTCACCGACCTGATCCGCGAGATTGATCTGCCGCTGGAGATTGACTTCATGGCGATTTCCAGCTACGGCGCCAACACCATCAGCGGCGAGGTGAAGATGGTCAAAGACCTTGACCGCAGCATTGAAAACCGCAACGTGCTGATTGTGGAGGACATCGTAGACTCCGGAAAAACGCTTGCGTACTTAAAACGCGTT
>CAYRPW010000161.1:0-294 GCA_964426145.1 uncultured Oscillospiraceae bacterium | reverse complement strand
CAACCGCGGCGCGGCGAGCATCCGCATCATATCGCTGCTGGACAAGCCTTCCCGCCGCGTGGTGCCCCTGCACGTGGACTATTCCGGCTTTGAGATCCCCGACGCCTTCGTGGTCGGCTACGGCCTGGACTTCAACGAGAAATACCGCAATCTGCCGGTCATCGGCGTGCTGGACAAGCGCATTTACACGTAGACGATAGACGAATGAGGAATGTTGAATGAGGAATGAGGAATGGCGGATAGATTGCTCCGCAATCTGCCAATGAACAGCAAATAGAAACAGGGCAATACTGA
>CAYRPW010000160.1:0-5762 GCA_964426145.1 uncultured Oscillospiraceae bacterium | reverse complement strand
GACAATCCCAACCCAGTATCTGCGCGATCTGAGGGCCGTCGGCACGGATGCCGCTGTCCAGGATCTTGCGGCGCATGATTTCCTTGTTGAGGGAATACAGCGCGTCGGCCACTTCGCCCATGCGGTCTTCATACTGGTTTGCAAACTGCTCGGCGACTTCCGTTTTCGTCTGCGCTTCGCGCTCCTGGCGTTCGGCGCGCACGTCGGTTTCAAACGTCCATACGGCTTTGTCGTAGGCGAAATCGCGCACGGCGTGTTTGATGTCCTCGCCGGTGGTGATCAGCGTCACTTCGCTTTTTGCCTTGCCGATCTCGGCCTGGATGCCCTCGATGAACGCGACGATCTTCTTGATTTCCTCGTGGGCGAACAGGATCGCGGCCAGCATGTCTTCCTCGGTCACTTCGTTGGCGCCCGCTTCCACCATGAGGACGGCGTCCTTGGTGCCGCTGACGGTGACGTGCATGGTGCTTGCCTCGCGCTGCGCCTCATCGGGGTTGACGACGTATTTGCCGTCCACGCTTCCGACCACCACCGTGCCGGTGGGGCCGCTCCACGGGATGTTGCTCACGGCTAGCGCGGCCGAAGAACCGATCATCGCGGGAACTTCCGGGGGAATGTCCTTATCCACGGACAAAACCGTGGCGACCACCTGGACGTCGTTGCGCATGCCCTTGGGGAACAGCGGGCGGAGCGGGCGGTCGATGAGCCTGCAGGTCAGCGTCGCCTTTTCGGTGGGGCGGCCTTCGCGCTTAATGAATCCGCCGGGGATCTTGCCCACGGCGTATTGCTTTTCTTCAAAGTCTACCGACAGAGGGAAAAAATCAACGCCCTCCCGTACCGATTCCGACATGGTTGCGTTGACGATCACCACGGTGTCGCCGTAGCGGACGAACGCGCTGCCTGCGGCCTGCTGGGCATACTTGCCGAATTCGATCGTCAGTTGCCTCCCTGCCAGTTCCATTGTGAAATTTTTACTATCCATTTCCTTCTCCTCTTCCTGCTGACGGGCCTCGTTGCCTGCAGCGACATCTTTGGGATTTGCGGCTGTGCCGCAGATCCGTATTGCGCCGGCCGCTTTGCGCGGCTGCGGTGCGGGTTTGATTGCGTGCCGTATCGAATCATGCGGTTGCCCATAACGTACACGGATTTCCGCCGTTTGAAACGAACCGGCCGCTTTATCAAAATGGCCGCGTATCGGCGAGTATTGCTAACTTCGCCGGAATACGCGGCCCTTTGACAACCTTGATTACTTGCGCAGCCCCAATCGTGCAATTAATTCACGGTAGCGCTCGATATCGGTCTTCTTGAGGTAGTTGAGCAAACCCCTTCTCTTACCGACCATCAGGAGCAACCCGCGCCTGGAGTGGTGATCCTTCTTGTTGATCTTCAGGTGCTCGTTGAGGTGGTTGATCCGCTCGGTCAGTATCGCTACCTGTACCTCGGGGGAGCCGGTATCGCCCTCGTGCCGGGCATAGGTTTCGATGGTCTTCTGCTTATCCATGGGTATGGTTGCCTCCTTAAGTCCTCGATAATCGCCGTATACATAGTCCGCCGTCGGCTGTCGAACGTCTGCGCACACGGTTCTATTCGCGCTTTACGCACATACCGTATTGTATCACGGTGTTAAAACTTTGTAAACTCTATTTTTCGCGGAAAACTGCCGATCTAGCTGTGCGGCGGGTTGCCCAGCAGCTTTTCCGCCTCGGCTACGTCGCCCTCGGCAAGCAAACGGCGGATGCGGCTGGAGCTTACGGTTTCGCCGTCGACGCGCACTTCCGGCAAGACCACGGTTTCAAATCCGGCAGCCTGCCCGAGGCTTTTCATGGTATCGGCCGAGCCTGCGCCGTGTTTTCCGAAGTTGTAGTTAAACCCGATGACAACCGCTTTGGGATGCCAGCGGGACACCAGAAGCTTCACAAACTCGGCGGGGGCGATATCGCGCAGTTCCTCGGTGAACGGCAGCACGCACACGATGTCCGCGCCCTGGGCCTCGATGCGCCGGATGCGCTCCTCCGGCGTGGTGAGCATGGGCGGGGCCATGGGCGGCGCGATGAGGTTCAGGGGGTGGCGGTCGAACGTCATTACGACCATCGGCACGTTCCACGCGTCCGCCAGGGCGCGCGCGCGCCGCATCAGCGCCTGATGGCCCAGATGCACGCCGTCGAACATCCCCAGCGCCAGCACCGACGCTTCCGTTTGTAAACTGCCGTCCGTACAGATCTGCATGCCGTTCCTCCGGTTCAATCGCCAAGCCAGGTGGCGGGTTTGAGTACGCCGTCCGCAATCACGCAAACCGCTTTGGTTTCTCCGCCGACGCGAAGCTGCACGCGGCTGCCCGGCGGCGTGTTTGCAAACGCGGGAAACGCGGATAGCGGCAGCGGCACGCCGTTTTGAAAGGGCTTATACAGCCGTGCCGGAACTTCCGCAAAGGGCAGATGCGAAAGCGCGGCTTCCGCCGGGATCAGCAGCCCGGAAAGCTGCCCCTGCGCCGCCGCGGCGCGGACTTCCTCCAGCGTATGCGCCTGATCCAGGGCAAACGGCCCCGTTTGCGTCCGCAGCAGAAAGCGCATGTGCGCGGGACAGCCGAGTTTCTCGCCGATGTCGTGGCAAAGCGTGCGCACGTAGAAGCCCTTGGAACACCGAAGCGAGATCAGCGCGCCGTTTCCGGGCATCATGCGCACAAGCTCCAGCGCGTACAGCGTCATTTCGCGCGGTTCGCGCTCCACGGTTTTGCCTTCCCGGGCCAGCGCGTACAGCGGCCTGCCGTCGCGTTTCAGGGCCGAATACATGGGCGGCATTTGCCGGAGATCGCCCACCAGCTGCAAAAACAGCGCGCGCAGTTCGCTCTCGCCGGGCATACGGCCGCCTGTTTTGATGACGGTTCCCTGCGCGTCCTGCGTATCGGTGGCCGCGCCGAAGGCAATCTCGGCGACGTAGGCCTTCTGCTCGTTTTGCAGATCGTCAAACAGGCGCGCGGCCTTGCCGATCATCAGCGGCAGCACGCCCGCGGCTTCGGGGTCCAGCGTTCCCGCATGCCCCACTTTCACCCCGTCCGCGCCGCTGCGCACGATGGCCACCGCGCGTGCCGAAGAGAGGCCCGGCGGTTTCAGTAAATTTAAAAAACCGCTCAGCGGTGTCTGAAGCGTTTCATTTGGCAAGAGCTTCCGCCTCCGCGCAGGCCTGCGCCAGCGCCTGCTCCAGTTGGGCCACGGTTTCCGCCAGCGTTTGTCTGATGGTGCAGCCCGCCGCGAGCATATGCCCGCCGCCGCCCCAGCGCAGGGCGACCCCATCCACCCGGTAGGGCGGAAGCGCGCGCAGCGAACATTTGACCACGCCCGGCTGCGCTTCCCGCGCGAGGTACGCAAGCCGGACGCCCTTGGTGTTGATGGCGTAGTTGACGATGCCTTCGCTGTGTTCGCCCATCGGGTCGATAGTCTGCAGGGTTTCATACGTGAGCGCCATGCCGGCCACCTTGCCGTCCGCCGTATAGCGGAACGTGGGCAGCGCTTTGGCCAGCAGCGCGATGTGTTCCCTTTCCTTGCGCAGGAACAGAAGCCGCGAGTAGTGGCCGATGTTGAGGCCCGCCTCCATCAGGTCCGCCATGATGCGAAACGAGTTGGCGTCGGTATTTTTGAACTGGAAATTGCCCGTATCGGTGGAAAGGCCGATGTACAGGTTGGTGGCTTCGTCCTCCCGCAGGGAAAGTTCCAGCGCTTTGAACAGGCTGAACACCACCGACGCGGACGACGGCGCTTTGGTTTCCACGATATTGATCTGCGCGAAGCAGGGATTGGTTTCGTGATGGTCGATCTGCGCGGTGACGGGTGCGCTTTGGAACAGCGGCAGGGTATTGCCCATCCGTTCGGCGGTGCTCACGTCCACGGCGATGGCCAGGGTGTTTTCCATGCTCTGCACGGATGCCGCCGTTATGATGGTTTCGATGCCGGGCATAAAGTTCAGCCGTTCCGGCGGCTGACCGTCCAGAACGACCGTTACGGGTTTGCCCAGCCGGGTGATCAGGCTTTGCAGCGCCAGAGCGCTGCCCAGCGTGTCGCCGTCGGGATCGATATGCGGGAAAATACAAACGCGGCCGGCCGCACGGATTGCGGAAAACAGCTTCTCCATTTGCCCGCGGTTATCCGTTTTCATGGGGGCCTTCCTCCGCCTGCACTTTCCTGAGCACGTCGGCAATGTGAATGCCGTATTCGATATTGTTATCCGCTTCAAACAGGATTTCCGGCGCATAGCGGATGATCATGCGCTTGCCCAGCCGGTTTCTGACAAAGCCCGCGGCTTTGTGCAGCGCTTCCAGCAAAGGCGCGCGGTCGGCATCCGCCAGAACGCTGACGTAGATTTTGGCGTAGCGCAGGTCGCGGGTCACGTCCGCCCGGGTCACGCTGAAGGTGCCCCGGATGCGGGGATCGTGCAGCTCTTCACGGATGACGGCGTCTACGTGCCGCCTGACTTCTTCGTTGATACGGTCGATACGCTGGTTGTTCAATTCGATCACCTTACCGCGCAATCTCTTCCATGATGAAGCACTCGATTACGTCGCCTTCCTTGATGTCGTTGAAGCCTTCCAGGCTCACGCCGCATTCGAAGCCCTGCGCCACATCCTTGGCGTCGTCCTTGAAGCGCTTGAGGGAAGAGAGTTTGCCCTCGAATACGACCACGCTGTCGCGCAGCAGGCGTACCTGGGCGTTGCGCTGGAGCTTTCCGTCGGTCACATAGCAGCCGGCAACCGTTCCCGCGCCCGTGATGTGGAAGATGCTGCGCACTTCGGCCTGCCCAAGGTAGTTTTCCTTGAACTCGGGGGCGAGCAGGCCCTTCATGGCCTTTTCCACGTCCTCGATGGCCTGGTAGATGATGCGGTAGAGGCGGATGTCCACGCCCTCCCGCTCCGCGGTGGCGCGGGCGTTGTTATCCGGGCGGATGTTGAAGCCGATGATGATGGCTTCGAACGCCGAAGCGAGGTTGACGTCGTCCTTGTTGATCGCGCCGACGCCGGAGTGCAGCACGCGCACCTTCACATGGTCGTTGGAGAGCTTCTCCAGCGCCTGTTTGACGGCTTCCACGGAACCTTGCACGTCGGCCTTGATGATGATGTTCAGGTTGACGACCTTGCCCTGGTCGATCTGGGTGAAGAGGTTGTCCAGCGTGACCTTCTGGGTGGTTACGGCGCGGGCGGCCTTGAGCTTGTCCATGCGCTCCTGCACCACCTGGCGGCCCAGATGATCGTCGGAAATCGCGATCATGTCGTCGCCCGCGGTGGGCACTTCGGAGAAGCCCATCACTTCCACGGGCATGGAGGGGCCGGCTTCGTCCACACGGTCGCCCCGGTCGTTGATCATGGCGCGCACGCGGCCGGTTGCCGTGCCCACGACCACGTTATCGCCGACGTGCAGGGTGCCGTTGCGCAGCAGAACCGTTGCCACGGGGCCGCGCGCCTTATCCAGCTTCGCCTCGATGATGACGCCCTTTGCCATGCGGTCGGGATTGGCGCGCAGCTGGAGTACATCGGCCTGCAGGAGGATCATCTCCAGCAGCGTGTCCACGCCCTCGCCGGTCAGCGCGCTGACGGGCACCATGATGGTTTCGCCGCCCCACTCTTCGGGCACCATATTGTACGCCGTCAGATCCTGCTTGATGCGTTCGGGGTTGGCGGTTTCCTTGTCCATTTTGTTGATCGCCACGATGATGGGAACGTTGGAGGCCTTGGCGTGGTTGATGCTTTCCACCGTCTGGGGCATCACGCCGTCGTC
>CAYRPW010000159.1:0-5782 GCA_964426145.1 uncultured Oscillospiraceae bacterium | reverse complement strand
AAACGATTCTTCCGGCCCATGCGCTTTGGTTTGCCCGTCCCGCTTAACTTCCCAAAGCATATGTGCTCTCCGTTCTGCAGCGCGGGTACTCGGCGTCAAAGACCAGCGTCGCGTACTCCCGAAGTTGCCCTTCTGTGGCGTATCGCAGGCCAATCAGCCCGTAGTGGTCGAGGAAATTCAACAGCAGATCCCCGCGCGGCCCAGAGGCGGCAGACAGCATACGGATTAAATCGGATTTGTTTAGATGCTCAAACATTGCCGCGCCTCTTTTCGATCAAATAGGCCGCGCCCATCAGCCCTACGCCCAGCAGCGCGAACGCGATCATTGCCGCCCACGGCCCGCCTCCGTCGCCGATACCCGCCGCGTACAGTTCGGATAGAACGGCAAGCAGGCCAAGGATCTCGGAAATATGTACCTTCATGACGCGATGCTCCTTTTCTTTGGCTTACCGGCCACCGTGAATAGATGATCGTTGTGTGTGCACTCAGGCGCCCGGCATCCCTTTGAATAACCGGTGTCGTAGCAGTAATGACAAACCCAATCGGTACTGTGGTCGCCGGAATACAGCCGCCTATAATGCGAACAGCCCGCGCAATATTTACGATTGTTCATTCTGTTTAGCCTTCCTTTTCAAATAGCGTTCATGGTCGTATGCTCGGAGCTCTTCGCGGTGTGCCGCCCGGTATGCCCTATCCTTTGCGATCCGTTCCTCGTGGTGCTTGTTGTAATAACTGGCCCAATAGATGGCTCTGGGCGTTTCCGGCTTCTTCGGTGCCCGCTTGCGGCGTGGATGTTCTTCGTCATACTGGCGGTCGATCTCGGCATCGAAGATCCGAAGCTCTTCCAACTCGGCGGCGGTGAACGTGCTTATTCCTCCCATGCGGTCATGTTTCCTCTGTGTGCGGCTATGTACTTGTCCAAATCCGCCTGATAGATCACGTATGACCATGTCCGGCTGTCTGGCAGTTTCAACGCATAGCCAAACGGCAGTTTCTCTTGTTTCAGGCTTTCTTCCAGCAGGCCGACGCCGAAGCGGAAGCCTGCGCGATTCAATTTTTCTTTTGCCTCGTTAAGACTCAGCATCAGCTTGTCAAGCATAGAACCCTCCTTTCAATACTTAAAGTTCCTTAAGTTATTGGGCAAAAAAATATGTGGGAATGTCAGAATACTCAATGCCAACCGCGTCGCACGCCTTGACGATTTCGCCCTGCTTCCATTCGGCCTTGCCGCGAAGCTTTCTATTTAAGGTGCTGAGTTCCATATCGCACATCGGGGCGAGGCTTTCCTGCGTCAGACCATGCTCGCGAATTTTGCCGAGGAGCTTGGAATAGTTATATTTTTCCTTATTCATGCCACTATCGCCTCCTTTCGACCAAATTATAACACTTCAGTTTGCTTAAGTCAATAAGTTTGCTAAAGTTTTTTTGATATTTTAGTTTATTTGCTTGATATTTGCTAAAGTCTTTGATACAATATTATTGAAAAGGAGGGTGGCGATTTATGGCAGACACATTTGCAAAGCGCTTAAATATGGCGCTTGAAGAGCGTAACATAACGGCGGCGGAGTTGGCAAGGCGTGCAGGAACATCTGAGGCTTCCGTCAGCCAATATAAAAATGGTATATATGAACCGAAGCAACGTAAGCTGCAGAAGTTCTCGGAAATTCTCGATGTGTCAATCCCGTGGTTGATGGGGTTGGTTGACGGGCCGATTCAGCCATTAAAAAAAACCCCCGTCAAGGACGAAGGGCTTGAAAAATCGGAGGACGAGTTGTTGAAATTATTTCATTTAATTCCGCCGGAAAATCGGGATATGGTTCTCGGGATGATCGCGGCAGCTTTAAAAAGTCAAGGATTACTTTGATTGCCACGCCCGCGGCGCGGTCAGGCCGGTCTGAGGATTCAATACAGCGCAAAAGTTCTTCATCTTCATTCATGGTACAACCCTTTCTTAAAATCAGCACAGCATCTTAATTTCCAGCATTAACATTATGTGACAAAAAACGACAAAATTCAACAGCCTTGGAAAGGATGGAATAATGATGGTGCAAAATTGGGAGAACAGCGCGGAAGTTCAGCGAGTAAAATTAACAGGTTTGCAGAAGTGGCTTTTGTATGCACTGGCGGTGATCGTCACCGTAACGATCGGACTTGCGATCTGGGCGAGCACGATGCCGGACAGCTACTACGAGAAAGATGGAAGCCTCACGCTCGAAACGGAAACCGACTTTATGTTTATCGCCAAGGATGCCATCGAGGATTATCTGAAAGCCCCGTCAACATTAGAGCTGGATTATTCAAGCTGCACGTGGAGGGCATACGAAAACGATGTGTTTTCACTTGCCGGGAAATTCTCGTCGGAGAACGCCTTCGGTGTGCCGCTGGTATCCGATTTTTATGTCAGTTTCTGGTACGGCGGGGATTATGACAATTCGACGGTTATAAAAGTGGTAATCGATAACGAGGTCTATTATGAAAGATCAAACTAAGGAATCCAAAAAAACGAAGCGCATGAAGCGTGTCAACGGAACCGGCACGGTCTTTAAGATGGAAGGCCGACGGCGCAAGCCGTGGAGGGCAATGTGGCAGCGGAAACTGGTAGGCGACTACGAGACTGAATATGAAGCCGTAGAGGCACTGGACAAAGCGAGGGCGGCCGGGCCCGTCGCACTCAAGACGGAAACCGTTGCTGATATTTACAACGCATGGAGCCCGGCATATTTTAAAACTATTGGGCCGCACGGGCAGGAAAACTATGAAACGGCATGGAAGCACTTTACGGCTGCCGGAATCGATAAGATGAAGATCAAAAACATTCGCACCGTTCACTGGCAAAAAATGATTGACGGGGCCGTAACTTTTACCAAGGAGCCGAAACCGCTGTCGTTTTCGGGACGGCAGAAGCTTTCATATTTGGCGGGGCAACTTTCGCGCTATGCTGTCGAGCAGGATGTCATAAACAAAGATTATTCCGTTTTCGTAAAGCTCGGAGAAGCGCCGCCTGCAAACCAAGCGGTCTACTCGGACGAGGAAATTGAAAAGTTGGTTAAGAACGATTCTGAGACTGCCCGTATCGTCCTAACGCTGATCTACACGGGGTTCCGGATCAATGAGCTGTTTGGCGTTCGCCGCGAAGACGTCAACGCGAAAGACGGATACATCGTCGGCGGCGAGAAGACCGAGGCCGGGGTGAACAGAGTTATACCCATTCATCCAAAAATCAAAAACTACATCAACGAGTGGTATTTGAAGGGCGGGAAGTATCTGATCACAGCTCCGCGAGGCGGCATGATGAATGACGACCATTTTAGATACGACGAATACTATCCCCTTCTGGAGAAGCTTGGCATCGAACGCAAAACCCCGCACCGCACCCGGCACACCTTCGCCACGAAGGCCGCCGTTGCTGATGTCAGGCCGGAGGACATCACGGCGATGGTTGGCCACACCAAGTACAGTACGACCGCGGGGATCTACATTCACAAGAAGGCAGACGCGCTAAAGGAACCGATGGAGAAAATTAAGTGACTGGTAGTAACTCGGTAGTAACCGGATCCGAATATGGCAGTATGCAGCAAAACACAACGGCATAATAATCACAAATGCGATAACAAAGCCACGCAGATTATGCGCGGTGCGCATGCATCGCTGAAATTCCAGCCAACGAAATGAATAAAATATCCGCACAAGCATGCCGTTCAAGACTTGCCCGTGCGGATATTTTTTAATAGTGGTAGTCACCCGGTAGTAACTTTAGCGTGCTAAAGCGTTTCCGATTTCCCCGCCGCCCTTAGCTCCTCCATGCTGACGCCGAGGGCTTTCGCAAGCCGGTAGGCGTTCGCAAATGTGATATTGGATAGCTGGGCTTCTCCGTGTTCAAGCTTCCCGATCCACCTATAATTTACTCCGCAGGCTTCGGCTATCTGCTTCTGCGTTAAGCCAGCAGCTCTCCGCAGACGGATCAATAATTCATTTCGCATACGACTCCTTACCCGCCTATTATTAGCCGGGCGGAGGCGGCTTGCTTCGGTTCGGGTTAGAATTCCCTGATTGTTTCGTCCGAGTCATCCCAGTCGGCCAGATAGCCGAAGTCCCCGAAATCAATCCGATCGTATTCTTCGGGAAGATCCGGATCGGCGCCGTATCTTACCGGAATCCAGCGCCGGACGGAAAGCGCGTTTCCATCGTCATCGCGAATAACGACGCTTGCTTGGGTGTAGGATGCGTTTTCATCTGCGCTTTTTTGGACAGCTTCGATGCTGTCTGCATCCATGTAATAGTTTCCAGCACCAGTCATAAAATCAACGAAGTACTTCATTTCAATCTCCTCTTCTCCCCGTCTGGCCGGTGGGACAGCCTGTTTTGTTTATCTGGCTTTCAGTTCGTCGATGATTTCGGATGCGTTGGACATTGCTATGATTTTCAGTTCGCGGGCAATGTATTTTTCCAGCCACGGACTGTATTCTTCAAAGCTTACGTGCGCCCGCTCGGCGCCAACTTTCATCGCTTCTTCTGTGATCGTTCCGCGCTTGAATGCAATGGCCGTCTGGATTCCCGCCGCGCGGCGCGTAATGTAGCTGTCGCGAAGGGACTGCGCATAGGCAATTTGTTTATCGCTGATGCCGGTAATTTCTGGAAGGAATTTATCGTACTTGGTCATTTTTAGCATCCTTTCTGTGTGTTTCCGTTTCTTTCTTACATCTTTATTATAAGCCGTTATCGGCCTATTGTCAAGGCTTTTTCCCCAAATATTTTGAAAAATTTGAAAAAATTTCAAAAAAATAAGCCCCCGCCGATTAAGGCGAAGGCTTAATATCCAACCGGCGCGGAGTGGGCGGCACCGTGTTGTTCGTTCTTATCCGAGGATTTCTCGGATGGCTGCGAGCTTCGTTTGGAGGACGTTATTTTCCTCCGTCAGCCGCGTGATTTCGGATTCCAGTTGAGTGATCCGGTCGCCGTCTTCGCAGTAGAAATAGTCCAGATCGACGTCTTTGCTGATGCCGGGGATCGTCCCCTTCCATGAATATTGCCATGCGTCATGCGGGATAGCCGGTTTCCGGCTTACGTTGGCGATCCAAATTTTGTGACCGGCCTCGCGGAACGCCTCACCGTCGATGAATTCTGAAAACCAATTTTCGGAGCAGTACAGACCAGTCTCGAAGCCTCCGGCCTTGACAGTCTCAAGGAATTTCAGCCCGTACTGCGTTCTCAACTGTTTCGGCAGGCGGTCAGCCCGTCCCGTCGCGTTCTTGCCCTCGCCGTATTCACTGTCCAGGAATACTGGGAATTTGATCGACGCTTTGTACGGCCCCAGCAGCGTCAGGAGGTACTTTCCCTCTGCAACGGCCTCCGTGTCGCTTAACGCCTGAGATACCCAGTAGCAGCCCATAGGCAGCCCCGCAGCGATCGCGCCCCGCATGTTGGCCGTAAACTGCTTGTCCGTCGCGAGCGTTCCGGGGGTGCCATAGCCGCGGTATCCGGCGCGA
The DNA here is from genome assembly GCA_964426145.1 of uncultured Oscillospiraceae bacterium. Classification (GTDB taxonomy): domain Bacteria; phylum Bacillota; class Clostridia; order Christensenellales; family Aristaeellaceae; genus CAXXOK01. The sequence goes on along the minus strand of CAYRPW010000159.1, from coordinate 296 downwards.
ATGATAACGCCGTCCTTCTTCGCGGTCGCCACTTTGGGCCAGTCGATCACGCCCTGTGAGTTGGATACGTCAAACAGGTTTTTGGTTACGATCACTTGCCTTCACCGCCTGCGCCGGTGTTGTCTTTTTTGGTTTGCAGGAGGTCGAGCACGCGTTTGATGATGTCCAGCCCCGGCACGCCGAGTAAGGACATGTTTTCGAGGATGCTAAGCACCTCGGTGGCAAGGTAGCCGGTCACGGCGGCATCGCGAAGGAATTCCACGTTGAGCACCGGTTCAATGACGACGCACAACCAA
>CAYRPW010000158.1:0-5785 GCA_964426145.1 uncultured Oscillospiraceae bacterium | reverse complement strand
TATCGCCGTGATCGACAAACCCTGCGGCATGGTGGTGCATCCGGCGGGCGGCAATGAAACCGGAACGCTGGTCAACGCGCTTCTCTGGGCGCTGGACGGGCTGTCTGGCATCGGCGGGGTACTGCGGCCTGGCATCGTGCACAGGCTGGATAAGGACACCAGCGGCCTGATGCTCGTCGCCAAGAACGACAAGGCCCATATCCACCTCAGCGCCCAGCTCAAGGACAGGCGCATGGAAAAGCACTATCTGGCCGTGGTGGAGGGCGAGATGCGGGAAACGGAGGGCCTGATTGACCGGCCCATCGGCCGCTCCGTGCGCGACCGCAAGAAGATGGCAATCACCGAGAACGGCAGGCCGTCGCAGACCGAATGGAAGGTTCTGGAAACGCTCAGGCACGCAACGCTTCTGGACGTGCATATTCTCACCGGGCGCACGCACCAGATCCGCGTGCATATGCAGTCCGTCCACCATCCGGTGGCGGGCGATCCCCTGTACGGGCTGAAAGGCGGCGTGCGCGCGCCGCGCCTGATGCTGCACGCGCACACTATTGCGTTTTCGCATCCGCGCACCGGCGAACGGCTGCGGTTCACCGCGCCGCCGCCCCCGGAATTTGAGGCGGTATTACGGGCGCTGCGCCAGCCGGGCGCAAGAGCCCAGGAATAAAAGGCGAACTTTTGTTCTATATTCCTCTTTCCAAGCCCGCGCCGCCTATGGTATAATGGAAGGGAATTCGAGGATAGGAAGGCAACCATGATCACAGTTTCGGTCGTATCGCTTGGCTGCGTGAAAAACCGTGTGGACACGGAACTCATGCTGGGCATTTTAGAGAAAAACGGGTTTGCGTTCACGGCCGACGAAGCGCAGGCGGACGTGCTGATCGTCAACACCTGCGGGTTTATCGAACCGGCGAAGCAGGAGAGCATCGACACGATCCTCTCCCTGTCCAAAAATAAGGAAAACGGCAGGCTGAAACTGCTGGTCGCCACCGGCTGCCTGACGCAGCGCTACGAAGAGGCCCTGCTCAAGGCGATGCCCGAAGTGGATCTGATGATGGGCGTCAACCAGTACGAACGCCTGCCCCAGGCCATCCTGGAAGCGCTGGGCGGCAAACGCGCGTCCTACTGCGCGGACGACCACCATATTTTATCGGGCGAGCGCGTGCTCACCACCCCGCCGTACATGGCGTATATCCGCGTGGCGGACGGCTGCGACAACCGCTGTTCCTACTGCGCCATCCCGCTCATCCGCGGGGGGTTCCGCTCCCGGACGATGGACGACGTGCTTTCCGAAATCCGGGGGCTGGCCGAGGGCGGCGTACGCGAGCATATTCTCATCGCGCAGGATACGTCCCGTTTCGGCGCGGACTTGCAGGGCCGTTCGATGCTTCCAGAGCTTTTAGAGCAGGCGGCGGCCATCCCCGGCGTTACCTGGCTTCGCACCCTCTACTGCTACCCGGACGAAGTGGACGAGCGCCTGCTTTCCGTGATGGCGGCGCACGACAACATCTGCAAGTATATCGATCTGCCCCTGCAGCACGCGCACCCGGAGATCCTGCGCAAAATGAACCGGCGCGGCGATATCGAAACCGTGAAGGCGTTTTTGAAACGGGCACGGGCGCTTAACTTCACGCTGCGCACCACGATGATCGTCGGCTTCCCTGGCGAAACCCGGGAGCACTTTCAGACGCTGATGGACTTTCTGGAAGAGATGCAGTTTGACCGGCTGGGCGCGTTTGCCTTCTCCCCGGAGGACGATACCCCCGCCGCGAAGATGCTAAGCCAGGTGCCGGACAAGGTGAAACAGGCGCGGCTGGACGCGCTGATGACGGCGCAGCAGGCGATTTCGTTTCAACGCAACCGGCTGCGCATCGGGCAAACCGTAACCGCGCTCGTGGAGGAGATCGGCGCGGACGGCACGGCGATTGCCCGCACCGACCGCGAGGCCCCGGATGCCGACGGGATCTGCCGCGTTTCCGGCGCGCAGGGCGTACAGCCGGGCACGTTTATCACCGTACAGATCACCGGCGCGGACGCGTATGATATCGCGGGGGTGATGGTATGAATCTGCCCAATAAGCTCACCGTTTTACGCGTGGCGGCAATCCCCGCCGTGGTGGGGCTGCTGTATATCGACACGCCCGCGTGCCAAATTGCGGCGACGGTCTTGTTCATCCTCGCCTGCGTGACCGACTGGCTGGACGGCTATCTGGCGCGCAGCCAGGGCATCGTTACGGATTTCGGCAAGTTCCTCGATCCCGTTGCGGATAAACTGCTGGTGCTTTGCACCATGATCACGCTGGCCGGGTTCGGGCGGCTGCCCGCCTGGGTGTGCGCGGTGGTGCTTTTCCGGGAACTGATGGTGGACGGCCTGCGGATGGTGGCGGTGCAAAAGGGCGTCGTGATCGCCGCCGGCAAGCTCGGCAAAATCAAAACCACGCTCCAGATGGTTTTGGTGATCGTCCTGCTTTTGAACATCCCCCTGCTGTCCGCGCTTTGGGCAGACAAGGTTCTGATCGCCGCCGTGGTGATCATGACCATTTGGTCGGGCGTGGATTACTTCCTTAAAAACCGCGCGGTATTTTCGGGAGACGTCTGATGGAACCGCTGTATGCGCTGGCCAAAGCCGTGGTGACCGAGGCTGCCGAACGCGGGCTTACGCTGGCGACGGCCGAAAGCCTGACCGCGGGGATGATCGCGGCGGCCATTGCGGATGTGCCCGGCGCGTCGCGGGTGCTATTGGGCGGCGTGGTGAGCTATGCGTTCCGGGTGAAGCGCGAAGTGCTGGGCGTGCGGGGGTTAGGCGAGGAACAGGCCGTAAGCCGGGACTGCGCGCAGCAGATGGCCGCGGGTGCGCGGAAGCTTCTGCGGGCGGATCTCGCCGTCAGCGCCACGGGCGTTGCCGGGCCGGACGGCGGTACGGCGGATACCCCGGCGGGCACGGTGTGGATCGGGCTTGCGTGCGGGGAAACCGTCACCGCGCGGGAGCATCATTTTACGGGAGACAGGCAGGCCGTGCGGCAGGAAACCGTGCGGCAGGCGTTGACTATGTTACTGCAGTGCATGAAAGGTGGATAATCGCATGGCGGCTAAGAAGAACATCAACCAAACGGTCCAGGCGGGCGAGGGCAGCGCAGACTCCGTTCGCAAGGAAAAGCTCAAGGCCCTGGAAAGCGCGCTGACCCAGCTCAACAAAACCTACGGGAAAGGCGCTGTGATGAAGTACAGCGATTCGGGAGCCGTACAAAACCTGCAGGTGATTTCCACCGGCAATTTGCAGCTTGATCTCTGCCTGGGCGTGGGCGGGCTGCCGCGCGGCCGCGTGGTGGAGATTTTCGGGCCGGAGTCAAGCGGCAAAACAACCGTTGCGCTGCACTGCATCGCCGAGGCGCAAAAGGGCGGCGGCGTGGCCGCGTTCATCGACGCCGAGCACGCGCTGGACCCCTTGTACGCCAGGAAGCTGGGCGTGGATATCGACAACCTCTACATCAGCCAGCCCGATACCGGGGAGCAGGCGCTGGAGATCTGCGAGGCGCTGGTTCGCTCCGGCGCGGTGGATATCGTGGTGATCGACTCGGTTGCCGCGCTGGTGCCCCGTGCGGAAATTGAAGGCGAAATGGGCGACAGCTTTGTGGGCCTGCAAGCCCGTTTGATGAGCCAGGCGCTGCGGAAACTCACCGGCGTGATCTCCAAAACCAACGCCGTGACGATCTTCATCAACCAGCTGCGCGAGAAAGTCGGCGTGATGTACGGAAATCCGGAAACCACCACCGGCGGCCGCGCGCTTAAATTTTACGCCAGCATCCGCCTGGACGTGCGCCGCGGCGAACAGCTGAAGCTGGGCACCGAGGTGATCGGCAACCGCACCAAGGTGAAAGTCGTGAAAAACAAAGTGGCGCCGCCGTTCCGCGTGGCGGAGTTCGACATCATCTACGGCGAGGGCATGTCCAAAATGGGCACGATATTGGATATGGCCGTGGACCGCGACATCATCCACAAATCCGGCGCGTGGTTCAGCTACGAGGATCAGCGCATCGGCCAGGGACGCGAGAACGCGCGCCAGTATTTGAAGGATAATCCCGACGTCGCCGAGAAGATCGACAAAATCATCCGCGCCGACGCGATGGCGCAGCTGGAGCGCAAAGCGCCCGAGAACGTGGAGGACGAACTGGCCGAAGCGGACGAGCAGATTGCCGCGGAAGACCCGGATCTGGCGCTGCTGGACGACCTGGAGTAAAAGATATACGGCGCACGGTTCTTTAAAAAGAACCGCGCGCCGTTTTTGTTTGTGCGAACAGTCTGTATTCGTGGCAAACCTGTGCGGGCGCATAAATAAATACAGGCAGACACCCTGCGCCCGATTGACGGCGCTGCGTGCGCATTGATATACTGTTGCTATTGATTTGTCAATTGAATTGCATGCGATACAGAGAGGGCGTACGGGGATGCACAGCAGATTGGTGAGGCTCGGCGTGACGGTTCTCTTCCTGTGGCTCGCTCTTTTCGCGTCCCCGGCGGCCGCGTATCCGCCGGTCGCGACGACCATCTATGTAAACGGCGCAACCCTGACGGCTTCCAACCCGTATTGGAAAAACGGCGGCGGCGGAAGCGCTTCCGACTGGAACCTGTTCTTTGATACGAGCACAACCACGCCCGTGCTGCACATGAACGGCGCGCTGCTCTTTACATTGAACGGGTTCAGTTCCCTGCTTTGGGCGGACGGCGACCTGGTTGTCGAGCTTACCGGTACGAACGTGCTGACCTATTCCGGCTCCGTATACGCATCCATCATCGGGCTGGGGAGCGACGGCACGCTCACGATCCGGGACGGCAGCGGCGCCGGTACGGGGCAGCTGACCATATCGATCACCAACGCCGATAGCCATTTTGAAGTGGACGGGATATCGGCGGGCGGGGGAATCGCAGTGGAGAGCGGAAGGCTCGGCGTGATCCTGTATCATCCGACGCGCGCGACCGCGCTGCAGGCGGTCACCGGTATCGGCATCCGGGGCGGGCAGGCCAGTTTGATTGTTTCGTCGGCTGCGGCCTGCGCGGCGGAGTGTGCCGTTTTTTCGTTATCCGGCGGAATTGTGCAAACGACGGTCAACGGATTAAGTGCGGACTCCTGCGCGCTGCGCTTTGACTCCGCCCAGTTTACGGGCGGATACGGCCTGTTTTCCACCGTGGAATCCGGTGTCGGCGCGATCTGGAACCAGCCGGATACCGGCTCGTTCACCTATACCGGCGGTCAGGTCATCTTTTCCGGCGGAGACGGCGCCCTTACCTTTATCACCTCCAACATCATCACGCCTGCCGTTACCGGCACTATTTCCGTATCTGAGTATCCAAGCGGTTTGGATCCTGTTGTTTGGAATGCCTCGATGGCTCCGCTGGCCAACCGTACTTCGTACGTTTCTCCCTTTACCTATGCGGCGTTCTTCCCCGCCGCGCAGCTTCCGCAAACGGGGGATACCGGCGTTCCGTGGCTTTGGGTCGGCATCGGGGGGCTTGCGTTGCTCACCGCTGCCGGAGCGGTTCTCTTCATCCGCCGGAAACGCAAGTAAGAACTGCGGGCGTAACAATCTGTCAATCAAACAGGCTGCCATTGAGTGGCAGCCTGACTTTATGTGCGAAAACCTTAGTTCTGCGGCTCCTTCACCGAACGGCGGATGTCGTCCAGCAGGCTTGCCAAACTCGGGGATTGCTTGATGGAGCTTTCCACCTTGTCAATCGAGCTCATGACCGTGGTGTAATGGCGGCCGCCGAACGCGTCGCCGATCTTGGTCAGG
>CAYRPW010000157.1:0-5788 GCA_964426145.1 uncultured Oscillospiraceae bacterium | reverse complement strand
TGCGGATTATCTGGGAGAAATCGTGATCGAAGGCCATACCGACACCTCCGGGACGTATCTGTACAACCTGGAACTCTCCCAGGAGCGCGCTCTTTCCGTGGCAAAATACTGCCTGCAGATGGAGCAGCTCACAGAAACGCAGCGCGATCTGCTGTATTCGATTTTAACCGCGAAAGGCCGCAGCTACTCCGATCCGGTGTTCGATGCGAACGGAAACGTGGATATGGAAGCCTCGCGCCGTGTGGAGTTTAAGTTCCGCCTGAAGGACAGCGAGATGATTGACGAAATACGCGGCATCCTGTCGTCGGACGATGAATAACGAGGTATTGCAATGGCGTTTCTCAAGTATCTGATGCTGTTTATGATCGCTCTGCTGATCGTGGTGTTGGTGATCGTGGGGTATTTCTTCTTCACGGCCAAGGTTACGGTGGCGGATTGTGAAATTAACGGCGTGCAGGCAAGCGCGCAGCCGGAGCTGTTTGAGCAGGTGAAAGGGTATGCGGGGCTCGATGCGCTGCAAGGCACCATGTTTACCGATACGCCGATCGGCGATGCGGCGGATTACGTGTTCATCACGTACACGCTTCAGCTTTCCAACCAATGCCTTGTGCCCGTTGAAATGATTGAAATTCAGGTCATTCCGCAGGAAGGCGACGTGCTGCAGATCGGCGATTTTACCAACCGTACCCTGCAGGCAAAAACCGGCGGCAGCATTTCGGCAACGATTCTGACCCGGAAGGACGCCCATTCGGTACGCGAGGTGCTGATCACGTACTATGTTTGGGGGGTCAGCTTTTCCATCCGGTATACCTGCGGCTGAACGAATGTGAGGAAGGTGCGGTATGGACAAACTTTGGGCGGGTCGGTTCGAAAAGCAAACCAGCAAGCTGATGGATGATTTTCATTCGTCCATCCCGTTTGATCAGCGGCTGCTGCGCTGCGATATTCTTGGGTCTATCGCTCATGCGACGATGCTTTCGGAACAGGGTATCCTGGCCGCGGCGGATGCCGATGCGATCATCGGCGGGCTGCGGGAGATGCTCAGGGACGATGAGAACGGAAGTCTCACCGTTTCGATGACCGCCGAAGACGTTCATATGTTTGTGGAAGCGGAGCTCACCCGCCGCATCGGCGAGGCCGGCAAACGGCTGCACACCGGCCGCAGCCGAAACGACCAGGTGGCGCTGGATACCCGCATGTACGCGAAAATCGCCTGTGAAGACATCGAAGAAAAGCTTCGTTTACTGCTGGAGCTTTTACTTTCGCTTGCGAAACGGCATACGGAAACCGTGATGCCGGGGTATACGCATCTGCAGAAGGCCCAGCCGGTTACGCTCGGTTTTCATTTCATGGCCTATGCGCAAATGGTGATGCGCGATATGCGCCGCTTTCGCGCCGCCTATCGTGAGGCAGACGTGATGCCACTGGGTTCCGGCGCGCTGGCCGCAACCACCTATCCGCTCAATCGCGAGCGCGTTGCGGAGTTGTTGAACTTCCAATGCGTATCCGATAACGCGATGGACGCCGTCAGCGACCGCGACTACTTAATATCGTTCCTGGCCGGCGCAAGCGTTTGCATGATGCATCTGAGCCGTTTCTGCGAAGAACTGATCCTGTGGTCAACCAATGAGTTTGGTACCGTTACCATGGACGACGCGTTTTCCACCGGTTCCAGCATTATGCCCCAGAAAAAAAACCCGGACGCCTGTGAACTGATCCGCGGTAAAACGGGCCGCGTGTACGGCGATCTGACCGCGCTGCTGACGGTTATGAAAGGCCTGCCCCTTGCCTACAACAAGGATATGCAGGAGGACAAGGAAGCGTTCTTCGATGCTTACGATACGCTGCGCAGCTGCCTGGCCGTATTTACGGAGATGCTCGCGACCGTCACTTTCCATGGCGAACGGATGCGGGAAAGCGCGAAACTTGGGTTCACCAACGCAACGGACCTGGCGGATTACCTGGTAGGCAAGGGCATGCCGTTTCGGGATGCGCACCACGTAAGCGGAACGCTGGTCAAACTATGCATGCGGGAAGGCCGCGGTTTGGAAGAGCTGAGCCTTGCGGAACTCCGGCAACACAGCGAACTGTTTGAAGCCGATATATTCCAGGCAATATCGCTGATGACCTGCGTGTCCCGCCGCCGTTTACGGGGCGGCCCTGCGCCTGAGGCCGTGGAAGAAAGTATACGGGCTGCCCAGCAGTGGCTGCAAAACGATATGACGGAGAAACAGAAATGAGAGCGTTTGAGGATCGGTTCAAAACGTGGATAGCGAAGCATTGCCTATGGTTTGCGTGCGCGGCAGTTTTTGCAATCGGGCTTTATCTGCGGTATCTCTTTCGTACGGTTGTTTCACTGGATATGCTGGGGGACTATATACCCTGGATGCAAGCGCTTCAATCCGGCGGGATAGAGAAGCTGTTCGCCGAGTTTTCACCGTTTCCGTATAGCGCAATGCACGTCTACCTATGGGCACTGGCAGCGAAACTATTCCCCAACATGACCGCGATTACGCTGCTTAAATTAATCGTCATCGGGTTTGAAATGGCCCAGACGGCCGTGGCCTGCCTGCTGGTCTGGCAGATTCTGCCCAAGTCGCGTAAGGTAACCGGGCTGTTCGCTGCGTTTTCCTTGCTATGGCTCAATCCCATACTGCTGCTCAATGCCGTTGCCTGGGGGCAGACGGATGTGATCTATCTGTTCTTCTCCCTGCTGACGCTTGTTTTCTTGTTCCGGAACAAACCGGCGCTTGCCATGGTTTGTTTCGGGCTTGCGCTTTCCTTTAAGCTGCAGGCTGTGTTTTTACTGCCCGCTTTATTATTGCTGTACTTTTGTTTTGAGAAGAAATTCAGTATTCTTTGGTATTTGCTCATCCCCGCGGTATGGTTTGCGGCGCGGTTTCCTCTGCAGTTGATGGACGTTGGGTTTGGTTCCGCCACCGAATATCTGTCCGCGCAGACGAACTCGTACTCCGCTGCGACGATGAACGCGCCCAATCTGCATGCGCTGCTTGGCGACGCCGTGAAAAGCCCGCTGCTTTCCAAGGATATGTGGGAAAAGTATTCCATCGCTTTCACCGTTTCCGCCATGGGCGGCATGGCCGTATGGATGGTTTTCAAACAAATCAAACTCGACAGGCAGGCGGCGGTTTTGTTTTGCGCCTGGAGTGTGCTGACCTGCGTGTTTTTACTGCCGCACATGCACGATCGCTACGGCATCGTAGGGGAAATCCTTCTGCTGTTGTGGGCGGTGCTGCTGTGGAAACCCAGGGGTATCGTGTACGTCATGATTTCCGTATTTTCAGTCGTCAGCGCATATAGCAGCTACTTGCTGGGCCGTGAAATCATCGACCTTCAGCTTGGCGGCGCGCTGAACCTCGCGCTGATCCTCGCGCTCACATGGGAACTGATAAGGCAGGGGAGGGAGCGGCTCCATGCCGGCTGACACCAACAGACGTTATGCCTATATGGATTTCCTCCGCATTGCCGCGGTGTTTTTAGTCATTGTCAATCACACCAACAGCCTTGTGTTCCAGGCCGCGTCGCCCGCGCAGATACGCTGGTGGGTTTCGGTTCTTTGGTACTATCTCAGCAAAATCGGCGTTCCGCTTTTCGTCATGGTATCCGGCGCCTGCCTGCTTCCCAAAGTTGATCCATATCGGAAAACACTCCAAAGAATCCTCCGCATTGCCGGCGTGCTGGTTCTTTTTTCGTTCCTCTATTTTGCCGCGGGCGTATTGCAGGCGCACGGCGGCGCTGCGGATGTGCTGAATATCCTCGGTTTCGCCAAGGCGGTCTGGCAGGGGCCGGTAACCGACTCGTTTTGGTATTTATATTTCTATCTCGGCTTGTTATGGATGCTCCCCTGGCTGCAAAGGCTGGCAAAGGCATTGCAGAAAAGGGATTTGCTGTACATGATTTTCCTTTCGTTCGGCTTTGGAGCGCTGATCCCGCTGCTTTCGCATTACGTACCCGCCCTCACACCCTCCGTTTACGTGTTTATCCCGCTGTTTTCCACCTATCTGGGTATCTTCTTCGCCGGCCACTATATCCATGCGTATGTAGGGAAAATCAACAGAGCGCTGTGCGTGGCCGTAATCGTGCTATCCGTAGCGGCGGCGGCGCTGCTGACCTACGGGGAGTACCAAACCCTGAGCGGCGTCGGCCGTTACTGGTTTATGGATGACCGCACCGCACCGCCGATTTTTGTCATCATCTGCGCGGCCGCTGTGATGATGCTTGTCAAAGACGTGCTGCGTACACCGGACAAGCAAGGAAAAAGCCGCCTGCAGACGCTCGGCGGCTGTGCTTTCGGCATTTATCTCGTACAGGACTTTTTCATCAGCCAAACGCGGTATAAGCTGTTTGTACCGCTGGCGCAGCAGATCAACCCCATGATCGCCGCGCTGCTTTGGGAACTCGGCGTGTTTTTAGTAGCGCTGCTGATCATCCTGATCATCCGGAAAATACCGGGCGTGAAGAAACTCATCTGACGGGGGACTATTCTTTCTCTTTCTCCCGAAGTATGAAACGGATCGGCGTTCCCGCAAACGCGAAACTTTTTCGCAACTGGTTATCCAGATACCGTTCATAGGCGAAATGCATTAATTCGGAGTCGTTGATAAACAACACGAAAGTCGGCGGGCAAACCGATTGCTGCGTCGCATAGTATATTTTAAGCTTTCTGCCCCCCTGTATGGGCGGCTGTAAGCTCATTTGCGCATCCGCAAGCGCTTCGTTCAGTACGCCCGTGGGGATGCGGCGGCGGTAGTTTTCCACAACCTCTTTCACTTTGCCAAGCACCGCGTTCACACGCCGGCCTGTTAGCGCGGAAAGAAACAGAACCGGAACATAAGCCATGAACTTGAGGTCCTGCAGAATTTCCTTTTCCATTTTAACCATGGTATTGGTTTCTTTTTCCACAAGATCCCATTTGTTAACGACAACGATCACGGCTTTGCCCGCATCCAGAATCAAACCGGCAATTTTGGTATCCTGTTCGGTTACGCCTTCCTGCGCTTCGATCATCAAAAGCGCAACGTCGCACCGTTCGATCGCCGCGATGGTACGCAATACGCTGTATTTTTCAAGGCTTTCATCTTCGATGGCCTTCTTTTTTCGCATGCCGGCCGTATCGATGATGTTGAAGCGCGTACCGTCGTCATCGACGAAGGCCGTGTCGATCGCATCCCGCGTGGTGCCGGGAATATCGGAGACCATCGTACGCTCCTCTGCAAGAATCCGGTTGCACAGCGAGCTTTTGCCCACGTTCGGCCGGCCGACAACCGCAAGCTGAATCATATCACCGCTATCCGCCTGTTCATCGGCATCGGGCGGCGGCAGTCGGCGGACGATTTCCTCCAGAAGGTCGCCCAGGCCCAGCATATTGGTGGAAGATACGGCCAGCGGGTCGCCCAGGCCCAGGCTGTAATAATCGTACAAGGCGTCGGTTTGGCCTTGGCTGTCAATCTTGTTGACGACGAGTAAAATCGGCTTACGGGTTTTGCGCAGCAGCGCGGCAACGTCCTCGTCCTCGCTGGTCAGGCCGACGCGCCCGTCGCAGAACAGGCAGATCACATCCGCCGTATCCATGGCGATCTGCGCCTGGCGCCGCATTTCGGAAAGCATAACGTCTTCCGTGCGCAGATCGAGACCGCCCGTGTCAATCAGCGTAAACCGGCGGCCCATCCATTCGGTATCGGCATAGATGCGGTCGCGCGTCACGCCGGGCGTATCCTCCACAATGGAGATGCGCTTCCCGGCGATTTTATTGAAGAAGGTGGATTTG
>CAYRPW010000156.1:0-5807 GCA_964426145.1 uncultured Oscillospiraceae bacterium | reverse complement strand
GCGCGTGCGCGACGAGGCCCACCGTTTCGGCATTACCCACCACCGTGCGCTGCGCAGCAAGGCGGGCCTTCAAAGCGAGCTTTCGTCGATCCCCGGCATCGGCGAGAAACGAAAAGTTGCGCTGCTGAAGGCGTTCCCAAGCGTAAGCGCAATTTTCGACGCGGATTTGGATACTCTCCTCGCCGTGGAAGGCATGAACGAGCCCGCGGCGCAGGCGGTGATCGCCTATCGTCACAAAAGAAAAAATGAGGGCTGAGCTCTTCTATCCGCCGGAAACCATGCTATACTAGAAGAGAATCTTTGCTGGGCGCGGACGCGCGCCGGAAAGGAACGCCCTTGCCCAAGGAAAAGAGCATCTACGTATGCGCGGCCTGCGGGTATCAGGCGCCGCGCTGGCTTGGCAACTGCCCGGACTGCAGCGCGTGGAACACGTTTGAGGAGCAGGTTTCCGCCGCTGCGCAGCCGGTTCCAAAAAACGCGGAAAAGGCGGCCCGTTTCCGCATGCCCGCGACCGACGCCGTGCTTCTGAACGCGGTGGACGACGCGCGGGAAACCCGCATCCCCACCGGCAACGAGGAGCTGGACCGGGTGCTGGGCGGCGGGCTGGTGGAAGGCAGCGTAACGCTGTTGGGCGGCGATCCGGGCGTGGGAAAATCCACGCTTTTATTGCAGGTGGCCGCGGAGCTTGGCGTAACGCGCCACGTGCTCTACGTCAGCGGCGAGGAAAGCGTGCGCCAGATCAAGATGCGGGCGAAGCGGCTCACCCTCCCGCAGGACCGGCTGTACGTGCTGGCCGAAAACAGCGTGGAAAGCATTCTGGAAAAGTGCGAGACCGCAAACCCCGACGTGCTGGTGATCGACAGCATTCAGACCATGGTATCGGCGGATAGCGCAAGCGCGCCGGGGAGCGTATCCCAGGTGCGGCAAAGCGCGTCCGCCATTATCCGCCACGCCAAGACCACCGGGCTTTCGGTTTTTCTGGTGGGGCACGTCACCAAGGACGGCTCCCTGGCGGGCCCCCGGGTGCTGGAGCATATGGTGGATACGGTGCTCAGCTTCGAAGGCGACCGGCAGCACGAATATAGGCTGCTGCGCGCCACCAAAAACCGCTTCGGCAGCGTGAACGAGCTGGGCGTGTTCGAAATGCGGCAGACGGGCATGTTCCCCGTTTCCAACCCCAGCGAAACGCTGCTTTCCCAGCGCGCGCGGGGGGCGAGCGGCAGCGTGGTTTTCTGCGCGATGCACGGAAGCCGCCCCATCTTGTGCGATTTGCAGGCGCTGGCGGCGCACAGCTTTTACAATATGCCCCGCCGCACCGTGGGCGGGCTTGATTCCAGCCGCATCGCCCTGCTTTTGGCCGTGATGGAAAAACGCGCGGGCAAGAAGCTGTACGACCAGGACGTGTACGTAAGCGTCGCCGGCGGCCTGGAGCTGGACGACCCCGCCGCCGATCTGGCGGTATGCCTGGCGGTTGCCTCCAGTTTGGAAGGATTTGCCCTTTCGCAGAAGCTCTGCGTGATGGGCGAAATCGGCCTGTGCGGCGAGGTGCGCCCCATCGGGCACGCGGAGCGCCGCGTGGCGGAATGCATGCGGCTGGGGTTTACGGAGATCATCCTGCCCAGGCAGAACCTGAAAAACCTGCCGCCCGTGAAAAACGCGACCGTGACGGGCGTGGATACGCTGATGCAGGCGCTGGCCGTGGTACACTAAACCCATATTCGGAAGGAACGGCGACATGAAGAAGATACGATGGATCGGGCAGATGCTGCGGCTCCTCATTACGCTGGCGGGCGCGGGCGTAGGCGCGCTGGCCGCGACTTTGGTGCTGCCGTTTTTACAAACCGTGTACCCGGATCTGCTCATCGGCCCGGATAGCCTGTTTATTCTTTATTTTGTCTTATGCACGGTCGGCGCGGTGATCCTGTTCGCGTTTTCGCAGCCGCTGATGCTGCGCGTGATGCGCCTGAGCGGGCAAATTGAGCGCCGGTGGACGAGCATGCCCACCCGGCAGATTTTGCTGTCCTCCGTGGGGCTGATCATCGGGCTGGTGGTTGCGGCGCTGATCCATCTGCTGATCCTGTCGCTGGGTTCCAGCCTGTTGACCGTTTCCATCAGCGCGATCGTGTACGTGGTGCTGGGCACGATGGGGATGCGCATCGGCTACCAGCGGTATACCGCCAAAGGCCTGTCGCTTCGGAGCCGCAGGCACCGCGACACGCTGGACATCATTTTGGACGAAGCCGGCGCCGGGGACGACGAACCCGCCGAGGCCGCGCTTCCCCCCGCCGCCCCCGTGAAGATTCTGGATACGTCCGTGCTCATCGACGGCCGGATTCTGGATATCGCAGGCACCGGGTTTGTGGAAGGCAGCCTCGTGATCTCGGAAATCGTGCTGGACGAACTGCGCCACATTGCCGACAGCGCCGATTCCATCAAGCGTACGCGCGGCCGCCGCGGGCTGGACATCGTAAAGCAGCTGCAAACCCAGCTGGAGGACCGCGTGGTGATCCGCCCCCGCGACCCGGATGACAGCGCCGAGGTGGACGTGCAGCTGCTGAAGCTCTGCCGCACGCTGGGCGGCGTGGTGGTGACCAACGATTATAACCTGAACAAGGTGGCGCGCATCAGCGGCGTGAAAGCCCTGAACATCAACGATCTGGCCAACGCCCTGAAGCCCATGCTGGCCGCGGGCGAGGAGATTGCGGTGGACATCGTCCGCGAGGGGAAGGAAAGCGGGCAGGGCGTCGCGTACCTGGACGACGGCACGATGATCGTGGTCGACCACGCGAGGCCGCTGATCGGAAGGAAAGCGGAGATCGTGGTGACGACGGTGCTGCAGACCAGTGCCGGGCGCATGATTTTCGCGTCGCTCAAAGAAAACGCCGCCGGAAGGGAAGGCTGAACTTGATTCTGTTTCAAAGCGATTACCAGGAAGGCGCCGCCGAACCGGTGCTGGAGGCGCTTACGCAGACCAACGCGGTTTCGTGCTCCGGGTACGGCGAAGACCTGCTGACGGCCCAGGCAAAGGCGATGATCCGCAGCCTGTGCGAAGCGCCCGGCGCGGACGTGCATTTTTTCGTCGGCGGCACGCAGGCAAACCTCACGCTGATCGCCGCGGCGCTGCGGCCGTTTGAGGGCGTGCTGTGCGCCGACGTCGGCCACATCAACACGCACGAAACCGGCGCTGTGGAAGCTACCGGCCACAAGGTGCTTGCGCTTGCCGGCACAAACGGCAAGATCACCGCGCAGCAGATATTGGACGCATACGAAGCGCACGTGCACGACCTGACCCACGAGCACATCGTGCGGCCCGCGATGATCTACCTGAGCCACCCCACGGAGCTTGGCACGCTGTATACCCGCGGCGAACTGGACGCCATCCACCGGGTGGCGCGGCGCTGCAAACTGAAGCTGATGATCGACGGCGCGCGCCTTGCCTACGGCCTTGCGGCGGACGAAAGCGTAAGTCTTTCCTACCTTGCCGCCATCTGCGACGCGTTTACGATCGGCGGCACGAAATGCGGCGCGATGTTCGGCGAGGCGGCGGTGTTAAAAAGCGCGGCGGACTGGCCGCATTTCCGCTACCACATCAAACAGCGCGGCGCGCTTTTGGCCAAGGGCCGGCTGATTGCCGTGCAGTTTCAAGCGCTTCTGCGCGACGGCCGCTATACGGCGCTCGCCCGGGAAGCGAACGAACTGGCGCAGGAAGTGAAGCGCGCGTTCCAGCGCAAGGGCTTTGCCCTGCTGTACGACACGCGGTGTAACCAGGTTTTCCCCATTTTGCCAAACGACGTTTTGGATTCGCTGAGCCAGTCCTTCGGGTTTGCTTTCTGGGCGGCGACGGACAAAGGGCATTCGGCCGTGCGAATCACCGTGGGAGTGACCACGCCGCGGGAGAATGTGGAGGCCTTGCTGCGGGCTGTGGAAGCCTTGTAGGCAAAAGTTTTGCGCTTTTCGCAAAAAAGACGGGATCATCACGAATATTTGCCAAAATATCGCAAGAATTTTTAAATTTGTCCTTGACAATGTAATAATTTTGTAATATTATCAGGCTGAGTTTTCATCTATGTCCAACATAATCTTATGAATCACGGAAAACATACGGAAACGGGGAGAAAGCAGCATGAAAAATATGATGCGCAGCGGCAACAGAATTAGCAGGGGCATCTCGCTTTTGTTAATGTTGAGTTTGCTGATCACCCTCCTGCCGGCCGCTACCGCCGCAGCCGCGACGGTGGGTGCATACGGCAGTGTGACGGTAACGACCAAGAACGTCGTCATCCGCGCAACGGCCGCCGGTTCGAGGACCGGCTTCTTCGCGCAGAAGGGCACCTACCCGATGATCGGCCCCGTGGAAACGGTGGACGGCGTGGACTGGTACAATATCCAGACCAGTGAAACGTCCGGCTTCGTCAGCGGCCTGTATGCCACGGCCAGCTATGGCAGCGCGGGCATGCCGACTTTCGACAAGAAGTACGTCAATATCGTCGCGGATATCGTAGCCTATGACGGCGCTGCGACAACCGGCTATGACCACACGCTTGCCGGAGGCCATCAGGTTCCCATCGCCGCGGCCAGCAACCCCGTTTTGCAATTGGAAACCGGCAATTCGTATACCGTGGACGGCGTTGCGTACATTAACCTGTACTACAACAACATCATCCACCATACCGAGTACACCAACGCCATCGCCAACTATATCATGTCGGTGGACAACGTAAACGATTATATTTACGACACCGTATGGCCCGCCTATGCGACCGCGGCCAATCGGCAGCTTAACGCCAAGGGCGACATCCTGACGCACGCCATCCAGACCGCGCTCAACGTGCTGGGGCTTTTCGACGATACGATCGACGCCTCGTTCGGCTCGCTGACCGAGACCGCCGTGAAAAGCTTCCAGACCGCGAACAGCCTGACCTCCGACGGTGTCGTGGGCGCGACGACCTATGCCAAGCTGTTCCCCCAGGCGATCGCGGCGGTGGATCTGCTTCGCGCCAACTACGGCCTGGGCACCTCGGGCACCGGCACTACGACCGTGAACATGATCCAGACGACGATCAAAAATCTGCGCCTGCGCAAATCCTACTCCACCAGCTCCGCGTACGTCGGGGTGATCCCGACGGCGGGAACCATACTCACCTACACCCGCACGCAAGTAAACGGCAGCACCACCTGGTATTACGTGCAGTATGACGGCGTTTACGGCTGGGTGATGGGCACCTACGTAACGGCGTATACCACCTCCACCGGCACCGGTACCACCACGACGCCGACCATATCCAACTGGGGCACCGTCACCATTACGAAGAAGCTGACGGCCATCCGCGCCACGGCAAACGGCAAGCGCACCGGCTACAGCGTGAATACCGGCGACGTATGCACGATGATCGGCCCCTCGGTCACCGCGGGCGGCTATACCTGGTACCACATCCGCACGGAAAACGGGCGCGAGGGTTACGTGCGCGGCGACTGCGCCACGGCATCGTTTGGCAGCGCGGGCATGCCGGACTCCACAAAGTCCTACGTGCAGTTCCTCTATGACAGCATGGAAATCCGCCTGGGAAGCGATCCGGCAACCGCAACGGCGGCAATGACCCCGATTGCCAAAGGTACCGTGCTGCAGCTGGTCAGCGGCATCCCCTACACCGTGGCCAGCGTGGAATACATCAACGTCTACTACCGCAACGAAGTGTACCATGTGAAGTATACCAACGCGGTGGCCGAAGGCCTGATGTCGCAGGACAACACAAACAATTATATTTCTTCCGTGATCTGGGCCCGTACGCTGGACGGCACCACGGAGG
>CAYRPW010000155.1:1583-5830 GCA_964426145.1 uncultured Oscillospiraceae bacterium | reverse complement strand
CGTCAACACCAATTATAAGCAGTTCGAGTTAAACTACCTGCTCACCCAGAGCGACGCGAAGCTTTTGGTCATGGTCGGCGGCGTGAAGGGCAACGACTACCTGGAGCATATCACCGGCCTGATGCCAAGCCTTCTGACCCGGGATCCACAGCATGTGGGCGACCCGAAACTGCCGTGCCTGCAAACCGTGGTGCTGATCGGCGACGAGGACAGAAAACCAAGCGGCATGATCGGCTTTGAAACGCTTTACACCCTGGCTCAAACCGTGCCGGAGGAAACGCTTTCCGCCATCACCGCGTCGCTTCAGACCCACGACGTCATCAACATGCAGTACACCAGCGGCACCACGGGCTTTCCCAAGGGCGTGATGCTGACGCATTACAATATCACCAACAACGGCCAGTTCATGGGCGACTGCATGAAGCTCACAAGCGAGGACCGGCTGATGATCGTGGTGCCGCTGTTCCATTGCTTCGGCTGCGTGCTGGGCGTAATGAGCTGCCTGACCCATGCCTCCACCATGGTGCTGATGACGCGCTACAACCCCCGGCAGGAGATGGAGTATCCAGCAGGAGCGCTGTACGGCGGTGCACGGCGTGCCCACCATGTTCATCGGCATGCTCGAACACCCGGATTTCGACCAGTTCGATTTCTCCCATCTGCGCACGGGCATCATGGCGGGCAGCCCCTGCCCGATCAAAACCATGCGCGATGTGACCGGGAAAATGCACCTGTCGGAGCTGACCATCACCTACGGGCAAACCGAATGCTCCCCGGGCATGACCATGAGCCGCACCGACGATCCGCTGGAGATCCGCGTGAGCACCGTGGGCAGGCTTTTGCCGCATACGGAAGGGATGATCGTAGACCCCAACACGGGCGAGGAACTGCCCCGCGGCGTGCCCGGCGAGATCGTCACCCGCGGCTACCATGTGATGAAGGGGTATTACAAGATGCCCGAAGCCACCCGCCAGGCCATCGACGAGAACGGCTGGCTGCACACGGGCGATATCGGCACGATGGATGAGCAGGGGTACTTCAAAATCACCGGCCGCCTGAAGGACATGATCATCCGCGGCGGCGAGAACATCTATCCCCGCGAGATCGAGGAGTTCCTCTACACGCACCCCGCCATCAAGGACGTGCAGGTAATCGGCCTGCCGGACGAGAAGTACGGCGAGGCGGTCTGCGCCTGCGTGATCTTCAAAGACGGCATGACCGCCACGGACGAGGAAATCATCCAGTTCGTAAGCGCTGGCATGAGCCGCTTCAAAACGCCCAAATACATCCTCCCCATGGCCGAGTTCCCCATGACCGCGAGCGGAAAGATCCAGAAATACAAGCTGCGCGCGCTGGGCGTGGAAACGCTGGGGCTCCAGCAGGCCGATTCCATTGAGACGGCCTAGTTCTTCGAATGAGGAATGAGGCTCTTCGAATTAGGAATGAGGAATTAGGAATGAAGCTCTCCAAATGAGGAATTAGGAATTAGGAATGAGGAATGAAGGAAAGATTGCTCGCGCAATCTTTTCTTTTTATATGTGTTGTGATTCATACGAAACCAATACGACAGTCAGCACAACTTAGCTTCTATCGTTTTCATGGTACGGTTGCTTTGCAACCGTACCTCCATTCCTAATTCCTAATTCCTAACTCCTCATTTCGTGCGGTGCCGCAAACCCTTGGGCAACTTGACGAACGCCATGAACAATGATACATTAGCAAGTGAGCAGTCAAGCGCAAAAGAGGGAAAGCATGAACAAATACTGGTCGAATGATGATGACAAAAAAGTCAGTTACATCACTGAGCAGCCTATGCACAGCGCCCGTGTAAACGGCGGTGCGCCGCAAACTGCGCAGGAAGCCTCCCGGCAGTATGCCGATGCGGACAGCACGGGGGTGTTCTCCGCCGCGCAGGGGCTCAACCGGCCGGAAGCGCAGGGTTACCGTCCCGTGCCGCCCGCAGGCCAGCCCAACTACGGGCTGGATCGTTCCACCTTCCTGTCGCAGGATCAAAACGTTCAGCCGCGCCCGGAACTGCAATTTGCCCCGCCGCCGAAGTTTACCGCCCAGGGCCCGCAGCCCGGCCTTTCCCAGCAGCCGTATCCGTTTGAGGAAGGGTACCAGGTCCGAAGCGAAATCCCGCAGGGCCCGCGCGGCGGCAGGCACGGCAGGCGCGGTTTTTTCATTTTCCTGATCGTCCTTTTATTGCTGCTGGTCATCGGCCTGGGAACCTATATCTTCCGGTATCAGGTGCTGGAGCTGATCGGTAACGTATTCGGCGATGAAGCGGTCTGGCTTTTCAGCCCCACCCCCGCGCCAACCCAGCCGGAGCCGGACGTACCCGCCTATGTGGAATCCACGCCGGAAACGGTTAAGGCGCGCGCGCGGCAGGAGATCGAAGCGGTGGCGGGCGGGCTTTCCATGGAAACCTACGCCGTAACCCAGTCGAGCGTTATCGCAAGTACGGATAACCCGGACGGCACAAGCGACTATTATCTGTTCGCCGCGGATAACGGCAGGCTGCTTGGGTATTACGCGGGGCTTAAAGAGCTGATCCCCTGCTCCGACGATATTTTCTATCTCGGGGTTGAGCCGTACCTGATCACCGCGGAGGGCTTCCCGCTGACCGATCTGACCGCGTACGCGCGCACAACGGGCGGCAGCGTAACCCTTTCGCCGATGCTCCATGGCTGGGCGCTGGTGATCGGCGCGCAGGGGGAACTGTTCAACTATATCGGCGCGGACGGCGAGCTGATCTCAGACCTTTGGTTTGCCAAAGCCTTTCCGTTTACGGCGGATACCACGTTTGCCTACTTGGACACAGGCAATACGGCCGACCCTGAAAACCGCTATGCGCTGTATCTGCTGAACGCGGACGGCGAAACCAAGCGCATTTCCTTTGCGCCGGATATGGAGGGCATGCTCCAAAGCGTTTGCGGCGTTGCCTTCATGGAAAACGGCGAAATGCGCACCCAGACCGCGAATATGGCGCTGATCGGGAACACCGACCGGGTGACGGCCTATGGCAACTGCGGCGCGCTGGTGGTGCGCGACCGGGAAACGCAGCTGTACGGCCTGTTCGTGGACGGCGTGCAGCAGTATCCCTACGCGTTTGATAGTATCGAGGTCATGCCGTCCGATCTTTCCTGGGCGGAGGATACAAGCGGTTTCGTAACGCGCCGCACGGTGGACAATCAGGCGTATCCGCTGCCGCGCTCCTATAGCTTCGTGCTGAAACAGGGCGAAACGGCGCAGTTTGTCTCCATCGCCGCCGTTTCGCAGTTCGCCATGCCGCTTGATTGATGTGTAAGGAGAAGAACAGATGAAAACCACGCTCGT
This sequence comes from uncultured Oscillospiraceae bacterium, assembly GCA_964426145.1. GTDB lineage: Bacteria > Bacillota > Clostridia > Christensenellales > Aristaeellaceae > CAXXOK01. Next base: position 2,491 of record CAYRPW010000155.1, on the reverse strand, counting down.
CGTTTTATTGGTTGTTCTGCTTGGGATGTTTGCCCCTGCTTCGGCCATGGAGGATACCGAGGTTTCGCTCTGGAACCAGAGCGCCGGCACCGCCGTAACCGACGCGGACGCAATCCTGTCCGCGCTCGTTGCCAGCGACTGGGAAACCGCCCCCTATACCCTGCGCTTCATGGCGGACGGAACCATTGTGGATCTGAACGGCGCAACCCCGCCGTTTACCTCCTTTACGATCGCCGACGGCTACCTCAGGCTGCGCTCTGATACCGCGGCGGAACAGACGGCTGCCCTGTACCAGGTAAACGGGGGCATCGTGCTGGTATTCGATCCCAAGACGAGCGAGCTCACGTCTCTCCAGCTGCTTCCCGCCGCCACGCCCGCGCCGTCGCCCACGCCCATCGCCACCGTGCCGGTGTTCGACGTCGCAACGCCCACGCCCATGCCCGTCAGCTTTGAGGACGCGTCCGTTTTAACCATTCTCACCCAGGGCCTTTGGAAGCCGCTGGGTTCCGACGGCTCCGTGTATTACCAGTTCCTGCCCGACGGCAGAATGCTCACCGTCCAGGTGTCCTCGTATACGGTTACGGACGGCAGCCTGCAGAACGCCGTTCTCAGCGGCCAGGTGCTGCTGGGCGGCAATACCGCGTTTACCCTCCAGCAGGCGGACGGCTCCAAGAAGGGCTACGTGCTCAACCGTAATTCCAACGCCGTGCAGGCGGAGGAGTTCATCACGCCCACGCCGTCGCCAACGCCAACGCCTACGCCCACCCCAACGCCCACACCCACGCCCGTCCCGACCCCGACGCCCCAGCCCACACCCGCCTTCGTGACGATCACGCTGGGCGGCGCGGGCGACATCATGTGCCACGAAAAGCAGCTCATCGACGCGCGTCAGACCGCCAAAAACGAGG
>CAYRPW010000155.1:0-1573 GCA_964426145.1 uncultured Oscillospiraceae bacterium | reverse complement strand
CCCACGCCGTCGCCTACGCCAACCCCCACGCCCACGCCCACGCCTGAGCCTACGCCAATGCTCTCGCCCTACGAGGTGGCGGTGCAGACCGCGCCCTTGCTCACCCCGCAAACCGACGCGAGCTTTGCCAAACGCCGTTCGCTCAACGTTTACTCCGCGCCCAGCGATACCTCCTACCACAGTTCCGGCGCGCAGGTGACCACCAACGATACCGTGATCATTTACGGCGTCACGGGCGACTGGGTGCTGGTTTCCTACCCGATCGGCTACAATAATATCAAGGGCCGGGTGGGGTATATCCCCGATACCACGCTGCGCGACGCCGACACGGTGCTGCAGCTCAAATTCGCGCAGGTTGCCATCACACTATCGAAAAACGCATCCGCGACCGACGATCCCAACTACGGCGCGGGCGAGCTGTTCAAACTGGAAAAGGGCGATACGGTGACGCTGCTGGCGTTTATGGACGACGACTGGGCTTACGTGGAAACCACCTATATGGGCAAACAGTGCCGTGTCTTCATCCGGCGCGACGCGCTGGCGGAATAGCACAGTATAAACAATGCAGGCATACGAAAAGCCCCGGCATTCGCCGGGGCTTCATTCATCCGCAAAAAGCGCTTTCGTTACTGCAGCATTTTTAAAATCTGATCCTTGCTGCGGGCGCCGACGGCCTGCTGGGCAACCTGGCCGTCCTTGAGTACCACGAGCGTGGGGATGCTCATCACGCCGTACTTGGCGGCCAGCTCGGGGGAACGGTCCACGTCCACCTTCCCGACTTTGAAAGCGCCGCCCTCCTGGGCAATCTGATCGACGATCGGGCTTACCATCCGGCAGGGGCCGCACCAATCCGCGTAAAAATCGATCAGCACAGGAACCTTGCTTTGCAGGGCTTCCGCGTCGAAATTATCTTTCGTAAACTTGATCACTGCCATACTGTCAACTCCTTTCCAATGGCTTTGGTAATAGTATACCCGGTGTTTCACAGTTGAAACAATCCGGCCGCCGCCGGGCGCGCGGGTTGTAATTCCCGCGCAGGCCTTATATAATGAACTTAGCATCGCATCATCCGTACGCTGGGGAGGGTTGACCTTGCCAAGATCCTATCCGCCGCCCGGCCCGCCGCCGCGGGAGGCGTACCGCCCGGTCCGCCGTCCGCACCGCGGCCGCATCGGCCGTTTTTTCCGCGGGTATCTGATGCTGGTCGGCGCGCTGACCACCGTCGCGGCGCTCGTGCTGCTGCTGGTGCGCCTGTTTGTGGAAATTGAGAAATGGACCGTCGGTTAACGGAGGAATATACGTTTTGAGGAAACTTTTTCGAACGATCATCACGCTGCTCGTGTGCGCCGCGCTGATCGCCGGCGGCGCGCTGCTGGGCCCCCGGCTGTACGGGCTGCTGTTTGGCGGCGCGAACGCACGCTGGGTCAGCGAACGGTTTTCCCAGCAGCTCACGGAGAAGCGGGAACTGATCGTGCTGGAAAAAACCGTCACCGGGCAGGAGAGCATATCCACGGACGCATGGCTGATCGGCACGGTGCAGCAGGTGGTGGTTCCGTACTCGTTTACCGCGAGC
>CAYRPW010000154.1:3384-5837 GCA_964426145.1 uncultured Oscillospiraceae bacterium | reverse complement strand
CCACCGCGCTGCATACGCTCAAGATGACGCTCAGGCCGAAAAACGCGTTGACGAGCAGCAGCGCCGCGCACACGGCCGTCAGCAGAACAAGCGGCAGGGCCAGGCGGCGCATCCGCTTCCAGCGCAAAAGAAACAGTTTGCGCCAATCGCCGCCGCCCGAAAGCAGCGCTCGGGCGTTCAGCGGTGCGGATGAATCCTTGGCAAAGGCTGCCAGCGCCTGCCCGTAGCGAACGCGTGCCGGGCAGACAACAATCACCCACAAGGCCGGAACGAGCACAAGCCCCAGGCGCAGCCACGAGCGCGCGGGCACAAAGAAGTACATAAGAACGGCGGGAATGAGCGGCACAAGGCGCAAAAGCGCGGCGGCCAGGGTGAAGCGCAGCAGCTGTGCATAGCGCGGCGGAAAGGCGCGTAAACCGTTTCGCATGGCTACCTCCAATCCAGCTGATATTGGTTGATATAGGGGTCGTCATACCAGGTTTTCACAGTGTGCTGCCAGGCGATTTCCCCGTCGAATTCAATCAGCTCCGCCAGATCGTTCCCCGCGCGGCGCAGGGTGTCGCGCGTGGTTTTGAGTTTACCGGTATACATACCGTCCAGCGTTTCCGAAGCCTTCTGGAAATTATCCACGGCGTCCCAGTAGGCGGCGATCCACGTATCCCATGCCGCCTGCTGTTCCTCCGTAAAATGCAACCGCATGGCCCGCACCTTTTTGGTAAACTCCTCCGCCGCCAAAATGGCATGCACCGACGCAAACCCAGTGTCCATCAAAAACGACGCGTGCGAGAAGCTGACGTAGGAGAGCGGGGCAACGTCCACGCCGTACACGGCCTTGATCACCTCGGCGCGGTGCTCCATATCGGTAAAGGTGAAGTTAAAGCCCATGGCGGTGCGGTACTTGCCGTCGAGCGAATGGGAAGCGAAGTGATCCGCGTCCATGGAAAGAAGCGTGGGCAGCAGCGCCAGGAAACCCACCGCCTGCGCGTTGGTCATGTTCGTGAAAAAGCCGGATTTCGGGTTGGAAAGGACGTTCAGCACATTGGTCGCGCTCTGTTTGTTGCTGATGAGCCGGTTGAACACCGCCGTCATCATATCCCGCTGGCGGCGGGCGCGCCCCAGGTCGTTGCCGTCCACGGTGGCGTTGGTGCGGGCGCGCACGTAATCCATAATCCCGGTGCCGTTCAAGTGCTGCCAGCCTTCCACGTAGGTTTTCCCGCTGGAGCCGACGTAGTTCATATCCACGTAAAAATCCACGCCGCCGACGGCGTCCCCCAAAAGGAACATGGTGTTCATATCCACGGCGAAATAGCAGTCGATCTTGATGCCGCCCAGCAGCCGCTCCACCGCCGCCGTGGTGCGGCCGAGGCCTTCCGTAAGCGTATCGGCGCAGTTGACGGCGGCGTTGAGCTTATACACGCCGCGCACGCCCGGCACCACGGTAACGCTGTCACGCGGGAGGGAAACGATATCCACCCTGTTTTTCGTGAGGTTAACGGCAATGACCATCACCGCGTCGGTATGGCATTCCAGGATGTTTTCCTTATAGCCGCTGCCCCAGTAGCCTTCCGAACCGAAATCAATCCCCATGAGGAGGATGTTGACAATGCTGTCGGGATAGGAAATGTAATAGACGCTTGCCTGCGGGAAGGCGATGGGGTTGTAAAGCTCCACCTCCTGCGCCCCCGCGGCCGCAGTGACCGCAACGCACAGAAGCACAACCAGCGCTACCCCGATTTTCAGCCGATGCATCATCCGTTTTCGCTCCCCGTTTCCGCGCTGCCGCGGCTGTTTGTCTGCTCCGTGCCGAACGCTTCCGCCGTACGCCCGGTTTTCGCTCCCCGGGCCGCCCGGTTCGGCGGGCACGGCAAAACCGCGGCCATCCAATGCGTCTATTATACACAACGTACCCGCGCTTCGCAAACGTCGGGCCGCATGCGGCGGTGAAAATTTCCGGCGTTCCGGTAGGGTTTCCGCGCGCGCCGCCCCGCTTTCCGCGATACCGGTTGACAGCCGAGCCGGCATATGGTACATTGTCCGCGAGGAACAATGAAAACCACGGTCGCCAAAGAAAAATGGCGGCACGTTTTCTTGTTCTATTTTTTATTTGACAGGAGAATAGAATGAAACCACCGAAAAAGCGCACATCCAGCCTCCGTCTGCTCGTGCAGATCTTCTTTTTCGTGCTGATCGCCCTGATATCCGTCAACAAAGGGCTGGAGGAAAGCGGCGCGGGCACGATCCCGTTCCTTTCCACGGCGTCGCTGCACGCGCTGTGCCCGTTCGGCGGCGTGGTAACGCTGTACAACCTGCTCACCGTAGGCACGCTCATCCAGAAAATCCACGCGTCCGCCGTGGTGCTGCTTGCGCTGGTCCTGCTGCTCACGGTCCTGTTCGGGCCGGCATTCTGCGGCTGGGTATGCCCGCTGGGCTCCATCCAGGAATGGATCGGCAAG
>CAYRPW010000154.1:0-3374 GCA_964426145.1 uncultured Oscillospiraceae bacterium | reverse complement strand
CCGGAAACTGGACAGGGTTTTACGGTACTTCCGCTTCGTTGTGCTTGTATGGGTAGTGTTCGTCACCGCACGCAGCGCCACGCTGCTGTTTGCCAACGTCGATCCCTACAACGCCCTGTTCACCTTCTGGTATGAGGAAGCGTCGCTGCCCGCGATGATGATCCTCGGCGTTACGCTTTTGGGTTCGCTGTTCATCGAACGGCCGTGGTGCAAGTACGCGTGCCCCTACGGCGCGCTGCTGGGGCTGTTCAACAAAATCCGAATCTTCGAAATCAGGCGCGCGCCTTCCACCTGCATTGCCTGCAACCGCTGCACGAACGTTTGCCCCATGAACATCGGCGTGGCCAAACAGGAAACCGTAACCGACCTGCAGTGCATCAGCTGCCTGGAGTGCACGTCGGAGCGCGCATGCCCCGTGGAAGATACCGTGGAAATGTCGCTGCGGCGGAAACGCGCCGCGGCGGACGCACAGGAGGCCGCACAATGAAGATCAAACTTTGGATGCTCGCGCTGCTGATCTTCGTCGTCATTTTCGGCGGCATCGGGCTTACGATGCTCACGGGCGACTGGGCTACGGAATCGGACAAAACCCCGGCAAAGTTTACCACGGGTGAGAGCGCGGGCGAGTATAATCCAGAGGACATCCGCGGCTCCTATACGTTTCAGGACGTAGCCGATGCCTTCGAAATCGAGCTTTCCGTACTCTACGATGCGTTCGGCATCCCCGCCGGTACGGACGGCACCGCCGTGAAAACCAAGGACATCGAAGCCGTGTACGGCGATGCGGAAATCGGCAACGGCTCGGTGCAGGTGTTCGTGGCGCTGTACAAAAACCTGCCGGTCACGCTTAGCGAAACCTACCTGCCCAAGCGCGCCGCGGAAATCATTCTGGAGACAAACTTAAGCCTGACACAGGCGCAGAAGGACTATCTCGCGCTTTACCAGATTGATACCTCCGCTGCCGATACGGCAGCCGCGCCTGCGGAAACCGAAGCCGCCGAAACCGAAGCCGCCGCCGCGGAGGCGGAACCCGCCGTGAAAGGCACCACCACCTTCCAGCAGGCAATGGACGCGGGGCTGACGAAAGAGCAGATCGAGGCAATTATCGGCGGCCCGATGCCCGCCGCGAATACCGCAATCCGCGATTACTGCTCGCAGAACGGGCTTTCGTTCTCCGAGATCAAGACGAAGCTGAACGACACCCTGGCGGGCGGGGAGTAGGCGTTTGGGCGAAACCTGACCATCGCGCGAAAACACAAGCCGTTATCCGATCCGGATAACGGCTTTTTCGTATCTGTACCAACGCAATGCAACGCCGGAGGGTTTAAACGGTTTTGCGCAGGTTGTTTTCCCTGTGTTTTGCAGATTGACTTCACTGCGGCAACTTGATAAAATCGGCAAGACACTTCACTTTGCAGGAGAGCTAATTGACATGCAGAAACTTAGGCCCAAGCTGATCCGCGCCATGAAGAACTACACCCGCAAGCAGTTCGTTGCCGACCTCACCGCAGGGTTTATCGTCGCCATCATCGCGCTGCCGCTTTCGATCGCTTTGGCGCTGGCGTCCGGGGTGCGGCCGGAGCAGGGTATTTATACGGCCATCGCGGCCGGGTTTATCGTTTCGCTGCTGGGCGGCAGCCGGGTGCAGATCGCGGGCCCCACGGCGGCGTTTGCCACCATCGTGGCGGGCATCGTGGCGCACAGCGGCATGGAAGGGCTGGTCGTCGCCACGCTGATGGCCGGGATCATGCTGATCCTGATGGGGCTGTTCCGCCTGGGGTCGCTGATCAAGTTCATTCCCCTGACCATCACCGTGGGCTTTACGGCGGGCATCGCCGTAAGCATCTTTATCGGCCAGATCAAGGATTTCCTGGGCATCAGCTATCTGCCGGGGCTGGACACCGTGGAAACGCTGGACAAGCTGAAGGCAGTGTTTTTAAGTTTCGGCAGCTTCAACTGGCAGGCGCTGGCGGTAGGATTTGCGGCGCTTGCCGTGCTCATCGTATGGCCCCGCATCAGCAAGAAAATCCCCGCTTCGCTGATCGCGGTGCTGGTGGGCATCTTTATGGTGAAAGTGCTGAACATGCCGGTGAACACCATCGGCGACCTGTACCAGATCAACGGCGGCCTACCGGCGCTGACATGGTACCCCGTCAGCATCGGCAAAATCATCGCCATGTTCCCCGACGCCTTAACCATCGCGATGCTTGCGGCGGTGGAATCGCTGCTTTCCTGCGTGGTGGCGGACGGGATGATCAACAGCCGCCACAACTCCAACATGGAGCTGGTGGCGCAGGGCTTTGCCAACATCGGCTCGGTTCTGCTGGGCGGCATTCCGGCCACGGGAGCCATTGCCCGCACGGCGGCCAACGTGAAAAACGGCGGCCGCACCCCGATTGCCGGCATGGTGCATTCCGTGGTGCTGCTGCTGGTTTTGCTCGTGCTGATGCCCTACGCGGCGCTGATTCCCATGCCCGTGATCGCGGCGATTTTATTCGTGGTGGCCTACCACATGAGCGAGTGGCGCACGTTTGCGCGGCTGTGCAAAAAAGCGCCCAAAAGCGATATTCTGGTGCTGGTGACCACCTTCGTGCTCACCGTGACGTTTGACTTGGTGGTCGCCATCGGCGTGGGCATGATTTTGGTCTGCATCCTGTTCGTCAAGCGCATGAGCGAGCAAAGCGACCTGCGCGCCTGGGTGGACGCCGATCAGGTGGAGATGGGCAGCGGCATCGAAATCCCGGCCGGCACCCGCGTGTTCGAGCTGGACGGCCCGCTGTTTTTCGGCGTGGCGGACAAGCTGAACAAGGGCCTGTTCATCGACGATTGCCGCTGCCTGATCCTGAGGATGCGCTCCGTCAGCTGCATCGACGTCACCGCCCTGCACGCGCTGGAGCAGATTTACGCGGGCTGCCAGAAGTGCGGCATCACCATGATCCTCTCGCACATGAACGCCCAGCCCGAGGCCATGCTCCAAAAGGCGGGCTTCCTGCAGAAGATCGGCCCGGAGAACTGCTGCCGCAACATCAAGCAGGCGCTGGACCGCGCCCAGGCGATCGTTGGCGTGCCGGACGAAACGGCGGACGAGCCGCTTGCACAGGGCGAAACGGTCGCGTAAGCATTCCGTTGCGTCCCCTCCGGGATTGCGCCGGAAATAACGCCGGGGAGTGACCCGGAGCCGCACGGGGAACAAGCCGCAACGGCAACCAGGTTGCCCCGGAGATTGTGCCGGATTGGAACCGGAGCCCGCGATGGAAACGAGAAACACTGATAAAAGCCAAAGCCGCCTCCCGAGATTCAGGAGGCGGTTTTTACGAGCTTTTTAATTAATCATCGATATATCGCAACGTTTCCGCATTCGTGAGAGGGTTTTT
>CAYRPW010000153.1:3304-5853 GCA_964426145.1 uncultured Oscillospiraceae bacterium | reverse complement strand
CGGCGAGCCCAAAGATCACCAGCGGCAGGACGATGAGCATCATGCCCAGCGCCAGCCAGGTGACGCTGGCGGCGAGGCCGTAGATGGCGCTCAGTTGCACCAGCGCCGGGGCGACGATGACGCCGGCGATGCTCGCGCCATTGAGCGCTAGGCTGATGGCGAGGCCGCGCCGGCCATCGAACCAGCGCGCCAGCGTCGCGGCGATGGCGGTGGAGCTGGTGCAGGCCCAGCCGACGCCAAGCACGGCGTTGGCGGCGAACAGCATCCACGGACTGGAAGCGTTGGCGACGCCGATCGCCCCGGCAGCCAGCACCACCACCCCGCCCGACGCCTGCAGGCTTTGCACATGGCCTGCCTTATCCGCCGGGAGAACCTCGGCCATGATATCCGCAATCCCGGCCTGGCGGGCGATGGCCGCCGCGGCTTCCTTCTGATCGCCGGTCAGGAGATAAGGCCGCACGTGCATGGCCTTGAGCATATCCACCGTCGAAGCGGCGTCCGCCTTGATGGTATCGGCAACGCCGATAAAGCCGAGCACGCGCCCGCCTTTGGCAAAGCAAAGCACCGATACGCCCGCCGCCCCGATTTCCCGAAGCGCATGCTCATGTTCCGCAAGCGGCAGCCCGTTTTCCGTAAGCCACGCCGGTTTGCCGGCCAAGGCGGTTTCGCCGCCGATTACGGCGGATAACCCGAAGCCTGCCACGGCTTTGAACTGCTGAACTTCGCCCGCCGCGATTCCGCGCTGTTTTCCGTACGCTACAACCGCCTTGGCCAGCGGGTGCTCGCTTCCGGCTTCCAGCGAAACCGCCGTTTCCAGCAATTCCAGTTCGCTCACGCCATCTGCCGGGATCACCTGATGCACGGTCATTCTCCCCTCGGTGAGCGTGCCGGTTTTGTCAAACACCACGTTTTGCACGCGGTGCAGCGTTTCCAGGGCTTCTCCGTTGCGGAATAGCACGCCGTGCAGCGCGCCCACGCCCGTGCCCACCATGATGGCGACCGGGGTTGCCAGCCCCAGCGCGCAGGGGCAGGAGATGACCAGAACCGTGATCGCGCGGCTCAGCGCGAAGGAAAACCCTTCGCCCAGCAGCAGCCAGATGAGAAACGTAAGCGCGGCGATGCCCATGACGATGGGCACAAACACGCCGCTGATTTGATCGGCAAGTTTTGCGATGGGCGCTTTGCTTGCGCCCGCCTCGGAAACGAGGCGGATGATCTTTTGCAGGGTGGTGTCTTCCCCCACGTGGGTCGCTTCCATGCGGAAGGTATACACGGAGTTCAGGCTGCCCGCCACCAGCGCATCGCCCTTGCGCTTGTCCACCGGCAGGCTTTCCCCGGTGATATGGGATTGGTCGATGGCAATCTCCCCGTCCAGCAGTACGCCGTCCACGGGAATGCGCTCGCCCGGGCGGATCCAAAGCACTTCGCCGCGGCGCACCTGGCCGATGGGAACGACGGTTTCCTGCCCGTCCCGAAGCACGGTTACGGTATCGGGCGCGAGCGCCATAAGTTTGCGGATCGCGTCGGTGGTGCGGCCTTTGGCGCGGGCTTCCAGCCAGCGGCCCAGGGTGACGAGGGTTAAGATCATCACGGCGGATTCAAAGTATAAATCATGCGCAAGCTCATGCACCCGCATGCCCTGCGCGGCAGACATCCGCAATAACACCACGATGCCGTACGCAAACGCGGCGCCGCTGCCAACGGCGATCAGGCTGTCCATATTGGGCGCGCGCCGAAGCAGTAGTTTTATGCCCGTGCTGAAATACGAACGGTTGACGAACACCACGGGGGTTGCCAGCAGCAGCTGCACAAGCGCGTTGGTCAGCGGATTCTCCGCCATGCTTACGAACGCGGGTACAGGCAGCCCGAGCATCGGCCCCATGCTGATGTACAGCAGCGGGACGAGAAAAATCAGGGAAACCAGAAAACGCAGCTTCAGCGGTTCCTGCGGGGCGCGCACCGGTGCGCCAGCCTCCGCCGGATGATCGGCAACCGCCCGGTAGCCGGCGTGATCCACAGCCGCGGCGATCTCCTGCTCATGCGTTTTACCGTCCCTGGTTTTCACACGCATGGCGTTGCCCAGCAAATCCACCTGGACGTCCTGAACAAACGGCAGTTTGCGCACCGCCTTATCAACATGCGCGCTGCAAGCGGCGCACGTCATACCCTCTACGCGATATCGATTCATGACCAAATCCCTCCACAAGGATAGTATACCCGAAACAGTCAAGTGGGAAACAGGCAGGAATACAAGCGCTGCGGCGAGAAACCTTTTGCGTGAAGAACCTAGGGAGAGAACGCATGAAAAAATGCCTGAACCTGTTTGGAACGTTTTTCCTGATCGGAAGCATCACGTTTGGCGGCGGTTATGCCGTGCTTCCGATTCTGGTGCGGGAGCTTGTGCAGAAACGGCAGTGGACAAGCGAGGAAGATTTGCTTGACGGCTTTGCCATCAGCCAATCCACGCCCGGCGTAATCTGTGTGAATATCGCCACGCTGATGGGTTACCGAAGAGGCGGTTTCTGGGGCGCGGTCGCCGCAACCCTGGG
>CAYRPW010000153.1:2156-3294 GCA_964426145.1 uncultured Oscillospiraceae bacterium | reverse complement strand
ACAATGCTGCAGACGGTGGAAAGCCTTCCCTGGGTGCAGCACGCGTTTGCGGGCATCCGCATCGCAGTCAGCGCGCTGATCGCATCCACGGTGTGGAACCTCGCCGAAAAAAATGCGCGCACCTGGCTGAAAGCGGCGATCGCTGTCAGCGCATTCATTGCCGTCGCCCTTTTGCAGATCTCGCCGATCTATGTGACGGTTGCGTTTGCGGCGTTCGGGGTATTCGTGTTTGGAAGGAGGCGGCCCGCATGATCTACCTGCAGCTCGCGTTCGAGTTTTTCAAGGCCGGTCTGTTCGCCGTCGGCGGGGGGCTTGCCACGCTTCCGTTTCTGATGCAGACATCGCTGAAGTATCCCCAGTGGTTTTCGTTGGATGATCTGATGCAGATGGTGGCCGTATCGGAATCCACGCCCGGCCCGATCGGCATCAACATGGCAAGCTACGTGGGCTTCCACGTGGCGGGTATCCCCGGCGCGCTGGTGGCTACGCTTTCGCTGACGCTTCCGGCGTTTTTATCCATCCTGCTGGTGATCCGCATTTTGGACCGCTTTCAGCAAAACCGCTTCGTGACGGGCGGGATGGAAGCGCTTCGCCCCGCGGTGACCGGGCTGATTGCCGCCGCGGGCTACCTGGTACTGCGGTCGGTGCTGTTTACCGCGCAGGACGGCGTGGAAACCTTCCGCTGGGTGTCGCTGCTGCTGTTTGCCGTGCTGCTCGGGCTGCTTCGAATGAAGCCGCTGGCGCGTATTCATCCCGTTGCCTATGTCGCCGCGGGCGCAGTCCTCGGCGTCGTGCTAAAGCTGTAGGAGAGGCTTCAAAAGCCCAGCCATTCTTGACTTTGCCCGTCCGTTATGATATTCTTCGTGTGGCTGTTTCGGCCCGTTTTCCTCGAAACGCGCCACAGAACCCTGCATTGCGACACAGTGCGGGGTACGGTTTTGCAGCGGAGGCGCACATGAAAAAACGGTATCTCCAGACGCAAATTCTTTCGACCAGTTTTCAAGCGGCGCTCTATATCATCATTTTTCTGACGTTCTTCCTTCTGCTGTCGATCAACAATCCGCAGATCATCAATATGAGCCGTACCGCCGCCATCACCATGGCGACGTTCGGCGTTGTGCTGTTCATCTTAACCAAC
>CAYRPW010000153.1:0-2137 GCA_964426145.1 uncultured Oscillospiraceae bacterium | reverse complement strand
GGCGGATATAAGCTGGGGATCAACAAGGCAAGGTCCGTGTTTTTCTCCATTCTGATCTCCGTGGTGATGACCGATATCGTAACCTACGTACAGCTGCAGATCATGAACGTGAACCCCTACAACAACCCGCACCTGATTTTATTCGGCGAGGATTTCCTGCTGTTTTTGATCGGCGTTGTTTTGCAGACGGCGTTTATCTACCTGTTCGTGAAGCTCGGCTATTTCTTCTACTTCAAAATCAACCCGCCGGAGCGCTGCTGCATCATCGCATCCTCGCAGGAGCAGGCGGATCACATTGCGGAAAAAATAGGCACCTTCGTGCAGAAGTACAAGCTGTGCGACGTGCTGCATTATAACTGCGACGATCTGTACGAGACCATCGACGATTACGACGTGGTGTTTCTCTCCGGCATCCCGGACACCGAGGAGGCCCGGATCAAGGGCTATTGCTATAAGCACGGGAAATCCATGTACCTGCTGGCGGAGCTGGAGGACGTGATCGTATCCGCTTCCGCGCAGGTGGTGATTGACGATGCGCCTTTTCTGTACACCCGGCGTGTGGAACCCACGCTGGCGCAGCGGTTTTTAAAGCGCGTGATGGACATCGTCATCTCCGCGGCCGGCATTCTGCTGCTGAGCCCGCTGATGATCGCGGCGGCGGTGAGCATTGCCGCAACCAGCAAAGGCCCCGTTTTTTACCGGCAGGAACGCGCCACCATCAACGGCCGGGTGTTTCGCATCATCAAATTCCGCACGATGTACGACCAAGCGGATACGCAGGCGGAATCCGCAAGCGAGAACGACGCGCGGATCACCAAACCGGGGCGGATTTTGCGCAAGTACCGTATCGACGAACTTCCCCAGCTGTTCAACGTGCTGCTCGGCGATATGAGCGTGGTGGGGCCGCGCCCGGAAATGCTGGAAAACGTGGACCGCTACACGCGCGAGGTGCCGGAGTTTGAGTATCGCAACCAGATGAAGGCCGGGCTCACGGGGCAGGCGCAGATCGACGGCAAATACAATACCTCTCCCAAGGATAAAATCATCCTGGATCTTCTGTATATCGAACAGTTTTCCCTCACGCTGGACATCAAACTGATGCTTAGGACGCTGACCGTGTTCTTCCGGCATGACAGCACGGAGGGTTTTCAAACGCGGAAAAAGCACAGCCCGATGCCCATGCGCATCCGCGCGCGCGGCCGGGACAACTGAACTACGAACGGAGGCGGTTTCATGGATCATACTTTGCTGATTATGGCGGCCGGCATGGGTTCCCGGTATGGAGGCAACAAACAGATCGACGGAATGGGGCCCAACAACGAAATTCTGCTGGAGTACTCCGTATACGACGCGCTGGAAGCCGGGTTTAACAAGGTTGTGTTCATTATCAAGCATGATTTTGAAGACCGCATGCACGAAATCATCGGCGACAAACTGAGCCGCCGCGTGAAAGTGGAGTACGCGTTTCAGGATTACAGCTCCCTGCCCGCCTGGTACGCCGTGCCCGCCGGCCGCACCAAGCCGTTCGGCACCGTACATGCGGTGCTTTGCGCACGGGAGTTTTTAACCGAACCTTTCGCCGTGGTGAACGCGGACGATTATTACGGCCGCGACCCCTACCGCACGATACTCAAACGCCTCCAGACGCTGAAGAAGGAAAAAGAGGCCTGCATGGTGTGTTACCGCCTGAAGAACACCGTGAGCGACCACGGCCACGTAACGCGCGGCGTATGCGAAACCGACGCCAGCGGAAAACTGACCAGGCTGACCGAAACCTATAAAATCCAGCGCTTCCCCGACGGCACCATCCGCGATACATTTACCGATCCCACAGGCGTAACGCTGGACCCCGAATGCCTGGTGAGCATGAACCTGTTCGGCTATACGCCGTGGTTTTTAGACGTTGCGCAGCGCAGGTTCGACGGCTTCCTGAAAACCTTGAAACCGGATGAACAAAAAGCCGAGTTCGTACTGCCCACCCTGACCGACGACATGATGCGGGGCGACGGCCTGACCGTGGACGTATTAACGACCGACGCAACGTGGTTTGGCGTGACCTACCAGGAGGATAAGCCCTACGTGCAGAGCCGACTGCTGGAGATGCACCGGCAGGGCGTTTACCCTGAAATCCTGTTCT
>CAYRPW010000152.1:0-5888 GCA_964426145.1 uncultured Oscillospiraceae bacterium | reverse complement strand
CAAGAGTGGCAAGAAACACAACGTTTACCCCTCAAAGCTCTCCGGCGGGCAGCAGCAGCGCGTTGCCATCGCCCGGGCGCTCGCGATGGAGCCGGAGATCATGCTGTTTGACGAACCCACCTCCGCGCTGGACCCGGAGCTGGTGGGCGAGGTGCTGGGCGTGATGAAAAAGCTGGCAAGCCAGGGCATCACCATGCTCGTGGTCACCCACGAGATGGGCTTTGCCCGCGAGGCGGCGGACCGCGTGATTTTCATGGACCAGGGCCGCATCGCACAGCAGGGTTCTCCCAAGGAAATTTTCCAGAACCCGGAAGGCGAACGCCTGAAGCAGTTTTTGCAGAGCATACTATAAACGAAACGGCAGAACAAACCGAAGGCCGCCTGAAAAAGGGCGGCCTTCGGTATTTTCCAACACTTGCATGCGGTAGCGCACCGGGTACCTAAACCTATATAGCTGGGGTTGCGGGTTCAGCAAGCGCCCCGAAACCCGGCATCCGCGCAGGGAAAGCGAAGCTGCCCGTCCCGGCACGAGGGCAGGAAGCGCTCCGTTACGGTTTCCGCCGGGCCGATCTCCCCGATGAGCAGCGGCGACAGCGGGTTGTGCAGCGCTCGGTTTTTTTGTATCTCGCCCGCCTGGTAGTTGGCGTAGCAGTAGCGGCAGCCGTTTTCGCAGGTATTGTACGCGCCGATGTCCACGCTCTGCGCGCAGCCGCAGCCGGGGCGCTGATGCGGGTCTGCCGCAACCGACAGCCTGCACCCAAGCTGCGCTTCCAAAAGCGAAGGGTCGATGCAGCGCGACGGCGTGATGCCGCAGGCAAACAGGTCCGGGTTTTCGGCGCAGGCGCACATCTCCATGCCGTGGCTGCGGGCAATCTGCGAAAGCCCGGCCGCCAGCGAAAGCCGTTCCCTGGCCGTGAGCGCCTGCGCGGCCAGCGCCCCCGCGTTACGCCTGCAATTGCGGTACTGCGTATCCACAAAGCTGATCACCACCCGGCGGGTGGCGCCTTCCAGCGCTCCCGCCATGGTGGAAAACGCCCGCAAATGCGCCTGCGCAGACCACGCGGCGCTAACGAGGATGGGATCATACCGCCACACGACGCGCTCCGGCCCGATCTGATCGGACAGGCGGCGGAAAGCGGACATCAGTTTGAGTTTCACGGGCAGATTGGGCTCGATATCCTTGCCGTAGGGCGTGAGCGTAAACTGCACGTAGTAGGCGTAGCGTTTCAGCTCCTGCAGGCGGGAAAGCATCGGGGCGGGGTTCTTGGTCCAGAACACGATCCCGTCCACAACGTCCGGCGAGAGCTGGATTTTGCTGATCATCCGGGGGTTGACCGGATTGCGCACGCATACGAAACCCGCGCGCAGGCGGTGAAACAGCCAGTCCGCATAGAAGGCGGGGATATCGGTTCTCCGGCTTACGCTGAGTATCATCGCGATCTCTCCTTTGCCGTCAGTATATAGCAAACATACGTTCGCGTCAAGCGCAATTATCATTATTTGTGGACATACGGTAAATTTCTGCAGAGGACTCTGTTAAATTATTGACAAACGAAAAAAATCCCGGTATATTTATATCGATAAGAAATTATCAATTGGTATGTCGAACAGGAAGGACCGATCGCAAGGAGCGCATCTATGGACAACGACCGCAGAATCACCCCGATTCCGCTGCCGACCTTAAAGCGGCTGCCGCTGTACTATCAGTATGTCGCCAAGCTTATGCGGGGCGGCGTACAGGACGTTTCCTGCTCGCAGATCGCGCGCGATCTGGGCCTGGTGGCCGTGCAGGTGCGCAAGGATTTGCAGGTCACGGGCGCGGTCGGCCGTCCGAAAACGGGATATCCGGTGCGGCAGTTGCAGCGGGCGCTGGCTTCAACGCTGGGCTACGACAACAAAACCGAAATGTTCCTGGTGGGCGCGGGGAGCCTGGGCAGGGCGCTGATGGGCTACAGGCGCTTCCAGGATTACCGGAATGAAGCGCTCGTGGGCACGGAGGTCGACGAGAAGCCCATTCTCCCGCTTTCGAAGTTCGCCTCGCTGTGCAGCCGCATGCACGTGAAATTCGGCGTCATCTGCGTACCGGCGGAAGAAGCGCAAGGCATTGCGGACCTGATGGTTTCCTCGGGGATCGAGGCCATTTGGAACTTCGCGCCGGTCAACCTCCAGGTGCCCGACACCGTGATCGTGCACAACGAAAACCTGACCGCGTCCCTGTCCATCCTGCTCAACAAATACAAGACCCGCAATCTGGAAAGCGAGCGTGACTAGCGTGCAGAAAATCTTAGCCTTCGAAAAGGCCGGGCAGATCATCGAAAAATACGGATACGACAAGGCCAAACTGATTCCGATTTTGCAGGAGATCCAAAACGAGTACCGCTATCTGCCCGAAGAGCTGATGGTGTATGTGGCCACGATGCTCAACACCACCTCTTCCCACGTATACGGCGTAGCGTCGTTTTACTCTCATTTCACGTTGAAGCTCAAGGGCAAATACGTGATTAAGGTGTGCGACGGCACCGCCTGCCACGTGAAGAAGTCCATGCATATCCGTGATGCCGTGTGCAGCTATCTGAAGCTTGACCAGGGCCAGCATACCACGCCCGACATGCTGTTCACCGTGGAAACGGTTTCCTGTCTGGGCACCTGCGGCCTGGCGCCGGCCATGACCGTAAACGACGAAGTGCACGGGCTTTTGACCGACGAAGCGGCCGTTGCCGTGATCCGCGAAATTCAGGAAAAGGAGCGTGTGAGCCATGAGTGAAGCAGTTCACCTGCAGCAGCGGGCCGAAACCTATTTGCAGAACACCAAGGATATCAAAAAGCGCATCATCGTATGCGCGGGAACGGGCTGCATGGCCGGCGGGGCGATGAAGATTATCGCGCGGTTTGAGGAGCTCATCCAGGCGCGCGGCCTGCGCGTCGCCCTTGTGATCGACAGGCACGAGGACGGCTATCACGTGTCGGGCAGCGGCTGCCAGGGTTTTTGCCAGATGGGGCCGCTGGTGACCATCTACCCCGGCAAAACCATGTACTGCAAAGTCAAGCCCGAGGACGTGGAAGAGATCGTTGAAAAAAGCGTGCTCGCCGACGAAATCATCGAGCGCCTGGTGTATACGCTCAAAACCAGCGGGAAAACCTATCCCCACAAAGACGACGTCCCCTTCTACAAAAACCAGCACCGCATGGTGCTGGAAAAGTGCGGCAACATCGACCCCGCCGACATCAACGAATACATCTCGCTGGGCGGTTACGCGCAGGCCGAGAAATGCGTGAAGATGCAGCCCGAAGAAATCTGTTCCGTCATGATGGACTCCGGCCTGAAAGGGCGGGGCGGCGGCGGGTTCCCCACCGGCAAGAAGTGGGATTTGACCCGCGTGAACGAAAGCGACAAGAAATACATCATCTGCAACGGCGACGAGGGCGACCCCGGCGCGTTCATGGACCGCTCGGTGATGGAAGGCAACCCCCACAGCGTGCTGGAGGGCATGATCATCGCCGCGATGGCCATCGGCGCGGACGAGGGCTACGTTTACGTGCGCGCGGAATACCCCCTGGCGGTCAAGCGCATCCGCGCCGCCGTGCAAACCGCGCAGGCGGCCGGGATCCTCGGCCCTCACATTTTCGGCACGGACAAAGCCTTTACCATCACCGTGATGGAAGGCGCGGGCGCGTTCGTATGCGGCGAAGAAACCGCGCTGATCGCGTCCATCGAGGGCAACCGCGGCATGCCCGCGCCCAAACCCCCGTATCCCGCGGTGAAGGGCCTGTTCGGCAAGCCCACCGTGGTCAACAATGTGGAAACCCTCGCCTCCGTGCCCATCGTCATGGAAATGGGCGCGGACGGGTTTAAAAAGCTCGGCACCTCCACGGCGGCGGGCACCAAGACCTTCGCGCTGACCGGCCACGTGGTCAACACCGGGCTGATCGAGGTGCCGTTTGGCACCACGCTCCGCACGATCGTCTACAACATCGCCGGCGGCGTGACCGACGAAAACGGCCAGGTATCGCCCGAGGGCTTTAAGGCTGTGCAGATCGGCGGCCCGTCCGGCGGGTGCCTGACGCAGGAACACCTCGACCTCCCGCTGGACTACCAGCACCTGACCTCCATCGGCGCGATGGTGGGCAGCGGCGGCCTGGTGGTGATGAACCACAAAACCTGCATGGTGGAAATCGCCCGCTTTTTCATGGAGTTCACGCAGAACGAAAGCTGCGGCAAATGCGTGGTCTGCCGCGAGGGCACCAAGCAGATGTTGGACATCCTCACGGATATCACGCTGGGCAAGGCCACGATGGAACAGCTCGACCTTTTGGAGGAGCTGGCCGGCGTGGTGAAGGCCGTATCGCTGTGCGGGCTGGGCAAATCCGCCCCCAACCCCGTGCTGTTCACGCTTCGGTATTTCCACGACGAGTACATGGAGCACATCGTCAACAAGCGCTGCCCGGCGGGCCAGTGCCAGGCGCTGAAAGAATACCGCATCGACGCCGCCAAGTGCATCGGCTGCGGCATGTGCAAGCGCAAGTGCCCCGTGGAGGCGATTTCCGGCGAGAAGAAAGAGCCGCATGTGATCGACGCCGCGAAGTGCATCAAATGCGGAGCCTGCAAGGATACCTGCAAGTTCGGCGCCGTGCTCGTGTAAGGAAGGGAGCGGACAGATATGAAAACCAACCAAACCGTTACCATTGACAACAAACAGGTGCCCATCGAGGGGGAGCGCAACCTTTTGGAGCTCATCCGCAAGGCGGGCATCGATATTCCCACGTTCTGCTACCATTCCGAGATGAGCATTTACGGCGCCTGCCGCCTGTGCATGGTGGACGTGGAAGGCATGGGCATGGTTGCCTCATGCTCCACGCTGCCCCGCGCCGGCATGGTGGTGAAAACTTCCACCCCGCAGATCCGTCAGACCCGCAAGATGATCCTGGAGCTGCTGCTGGCAAGCCACCAGGGCGATTGCCAGACCTGCCCCAAGGGCACCGACTGCAAGCTTCTGGCGCTTGCCAACCGGCTGGGCGTCAAAGACGTGCGCTTTAAGAAATCCGGCCGCAATCTGCCGCTGGACCTTTCCTCCCCCTCCATCGCCCGCGACCCCAACAAGTGCATTCTCTGCGGCGACTGCGTGCGCATGTGCTCCGAAATCCAGGGCGTCGGCGCCATCGGCTTTGCGGGCCGCGGCGCGAACAGCGTGGTGACCCCGTGCTTCGGCCGTGAAATTGCCACCGTGGAATGCGTGGACTGCGGCCAGTGCACCAAGGTGTGCCCCACCGGCGCGCTGACCATCCATTCCGATACCGACGCCGTGCTTCGCGCCATTCAGACGGAAGGCAAGTTTGTGGTTGCCGCCGTAGCCCCCGCGGTACGCGTGGCCATCGGCGAGGAATTCGGCCTGGAGAGCGGCGCCAACGCCGTGGGCAAGCTGATCGCAACCCTCAAGCTCATGGGCTTTGACGCGGTGTACGACGTTTCCTACTCCGCCGACCTGACCATCGTGGAAGAAGCCAACGAATTCCTCCACCGTGTGAGCAAACAGGAAAATTTACCGATTTTCACCTCCTGCTGCCCCGCGTGGGTGAAGTTCATGGAACAGTATTACAGCGATTTCGCGGGAAACCTGTCCACCTGCCGCTCCCCGCAGCAGATGCTGGGCTCGCTTGCCAAGGAAATGCTGCCCGGCGTTTTGAACGTCGACCGCCGGGACATCGTATTCGTATCCGTCATGCCCTGCACGGCCAAGAAATTCGAAGCCAAGCGCGAAGAGTTCAAAACCGCGGAAGAACCGGACGTCGATTACGTGATCACCACGCACGAGCTTTCCCGTTTGATTAAGGAACAGGGCATCCTGTTCAACGAGATGGAGCCCGAAGCCTTCGACATGCCCTTTGGTTTC
>CAYRPW010000151.1:0-5888 GCA_964426145.1 uncultured Oscillospiraceae bacterium | reverse complement strand
TGGACTCCCTGCATCGGGCCGGTGCTTGCCGCGATCCTTGGCTTGGCGGCCGGCGGCGGCGCGGCGTTTTACGGCGCGTTCCTCATGGCGGTCTACGCGCTGGGGTTTGCCATTCCGTTTCTCGTCCTTTCCCTGTTTTCCGACGTGCTGCTGGCAAAGATCAAGCACCTGCAGCGCCATCTCCCCAAGCTGAAAGTCGCCGGCGGCGTGCTGATTATCCTGATGGGCCTGCTGCTGATGACCAACCGACTGCATGCGCTCAGCGCATGGATTGGAGGATAACCATGAAAAAACTGTTCCTCGTGCTGCTGGTTCTGGCCATTCTGCTGCCGACCGGGTATGCGGCGATTAAGGCCGCAGCGAACGACCAGCCCCTGTCTCCCGCGCCGGAAGCCCTGTTTACCGCCTTCGACGGCAGCCAGGTAGCGCTTTCGGATTTTAAGGGCAAGCCCGTATACATCAAGTTCTGGGCGTCCTGGTGCTCCGTCTGCCTGGGCACGCTGGCCGAAACCGACGCTTTGGCGGCCGGGGACGAGGGCTTTACCGTGATCACCGTGGTTGCCCCCGGCGTCAACGGCGAAAAAAATGCGGAAAGCTTTCAAACATGGTACAATGAACTTGGCTATGAAAACGCCGTGGTGCTGTTCGACGCGGGCGGCAAAGCGATGCGGGACTTCGGCATTCGCGCGTTTCCCTCCTCCGCCTTCATCGGCGCGGACGGCGCGCTGCTCAAGGTGAAAATCGGCCACGCGACCAACGACGAGATCCGCGGGACGTTCGCCGGAAGCGCCGCGGGCAGCGCCGACAGTGCGGCGGTTATGCCCGCCGCGGCCCGAAGCACCCTGCCCCCCGCCGATCCCCAAAACGTAAAAACGATCTACGTGGCGGGCGGCTGTTTCTGGGGTGTGGAAGAGTTTATGGCGCGCATTCCGGGCGTGCTGGACGCGGCAAGCGGCTACGCCAACGGAAACACCGAAAACCCGACCTACCAGGAAGTCTGCTACAGCAATACCGGCCATGCCGAAACGGTGCGCGTGCAGTATGACGGCAGCGTGTTACCGCTGGATGTGCTGCTGCAGACGTTTTTTACCATCATCGACTCCACGGACGTAAACCGGCAGGGCAACGACGTCGGCAGCCAGTACCGCACCGGCATCTACTACGAAACCGGGGACGACCTGCCGGTGATCCTTACCGTGGTTGCCAAAGAGCAGGAAAAGTATACCCAGCCGATCGTCACCGAGGTGCTCCCGCTTGTAAACTTCGGCCTTGCGGAAGAGTACCATCAGGACTACCTGCAAAAAAACCCAAACGGCTACTGCCATATCGAGCTGGACACCGCGCAAAGCGCGGCGCTTAGTAGCTGGATCAACAGCCAGACGTACCCCGTTCCCTCCGACGAGGAACTCAGGCAGCGCCTGACCGACCTGCAATACCGGGTTGTGCGGGAAGGCGAAACCGAGTATCCGTTTACCAACGAATACTTCGATACCCACGACCCGGGCCTCTATGTGGACATCGTGACCGGCGAACCGCTGTTCACCTCCACGGATAAGTTCGATTCCGGCTGCGGCTGGCCGAGCTTTGTGAAGCCCATCATCCCGGATGTGGTGACCGAGCATACGGACACGAGCTTTGGCATGGAGCGTACGGAGGTGCGTTCCCGCGCGGGCGACACGCACCTTGGGCACGTTTTCAGCGACGGGCCCGCCGACCGGGGCGGCCTGCGTTACTGCATCAACTCGGCATCCATCCGCTTCATCCCGTATGCGGAAATGGACGCGGAGGGCTACGGATTTCTGAAACAATACATTGAGTAGGAGCGCGCATGTACAATCTGCTGCTCGCCGACGACGAAAGCATCGTCCGCAGGGGAATCAAAACCCTTGTGGATTATGCCGCGCTGGGGATCGGCGAGGTGTTTGAGGCCGACAACGGGGAAGCCGCGCTGGAGATCGTCCGGCGCGGCCACGTGCATATCGTGTTCGCGGATATCAACATGCCGCGCATGAACGGCCTGGAGTTCGCCAAACAGGCGAAGGCGTTTGACGGCGCGATCAAGATCGCGCTGATCACCGGCTACGATTATTTCGACTATGTGCTGACCGCCCTGAAGCTCGGGGTGGACGACTATATGCTCAAGCCCGTATCCAAGGACGACGTGACGGAGCTTTTGATTAAGCTGGTGGACAGGCGCAGGGCCGGGGACGGCCTGCAGACGGTACTCGAATCCGCCCAGAAAATCACGGGCCTGTCCGGCGCGCCGGACGACGACAGCTTGAAGCAGACGCTGCTTCACGCCATTGAGAAAAACATCCATAATCCGAACTTCTGCCTGTCCGGCCTCGCGGAGGAGGTCGGGTACAACGCGGCGTATTTAAGCACGTTATTCAAAAAGCTGTTCGGCGCCAATTTCCGGGATTATCTGCTGGACATGCGGCTGGAGCAGGCGAAAATCCTGCTGCTGTCCACGCAGATGAAAAGCTACGAGGTGGCCGCGGCGATCGGGATCGACGATCCCAATTACCTGAGCGCCTGCTTCAGGCGCAAGTTCGGCGCTACGGTATCGGAGTTCCGCAAAACGGGGGGACGCGCATGAAACGCGGCAAATGGCGCAGGCGGCTTATGAGCTTCCGGTTTCGGATCACGGCGTTCAACTTCATCGTGGGGCTTTCCCTCATATTGCTGTTCGGCGCCGTGGTTTACGTGGTGGTTTCCGATATTTTCGTGCAGGAGAGCGTCGCCAAAACCGAGATGGCCATTGAAAAGGCCGCGGTGGAAATCAGCGCGGATATCCGCCATGCCAAAAGCCTGCTCAGGCTGCTGACCACCACGGACGCGTTTGCCGCGTACGCGGCGGACAACCAGGCCGGGGCGGAGGAGCTGATGAAACTGATGAGCGCCATTACGGACAGCGATTTTTATGTGTTCGGCGTGTTCGCCGCGTTTGAGGACGGCAGAATCATAAGCGGAAACAGCGCGACCACGCTTGGCGAAACGGAATATGAAACGCTGCTTTCGTACGACATGCCGTTTCTCACCACCGCGCGCACCGGCATTTACGCCCATGAGGACAGCTGCGTGATTACCATGGGCGTGCCGATTGAAACGGAGGACAGCGCAGTGCAGGGCGTGCTGGCGCTGGACATGGATTACTGCATGATCGGCAACACCGTTGCCAGTATCGCGCTGGACGGCACGGTGTATATCACCGACGCCGCCGGGGACGTGATCTTTCAGACGGACGGCGAAACCCTGCCGGAAAACCTGACGCTCGGGTATGACGCCGGGAGCAACGTGCTGGTGCAGCGTTACCCCATCGCGGGCACGGACTGGTTTCTCACCGGCAGAACCCGCCTGCGCGGGCTGGACGTTTTGAAACGGCAGCTGCTGGATATCATCGCGCTGACCGGGGTGCTGCTGTTCTTCTCGCTGTTTTTGATCGCGTTTTATTATTCGCGCAGGCTGACCACCCCCATCGCCCGGCTTGCGGGCAGCATGGAGGATATCGAACGCCTGACGGAGCTTGCGGTGCTTGCCGACGAAATATCCGAAACGCAGGCGCTGACCGAAAGCTACAACCGGATGATCCGTAAAATCAGGCAGCTGATGGCGCAGCTGGAGCAAAAGCAGCTGAAGCTCCGGCAAACCGAAATCGACGCTTTGACCCAGCAGATCAACCCGCATTTCCTGTACAATACGCTGGATACGATCGTCTGGCTGGCGGAATTCCGCGACACGGAGAAGATCATCGCGCTGACCAAATCGCTTGCGGCCTTCTTCCGGCTGTCGCTGGGCGGGGGCCGGGCGGTTGTCCCCCTGGCGGACGAAATAGCGCACGTGCAGCAGTACCTGTATATCCAAAAAGAACGCTACGGCGAGAAGCTGACCTACACGTTTGACGTGGAGGACAAGGTGCTGGACTGCATGGTGCCGAAAATCCTCCTGCAGCCGATTGTGGAAAACAGCATCTATCACGGGATCAAGCCGATGGACGGCATCGGGCACATCGCGATCACCGCGCGGCAGGCGGGCGACGATCTGCTGATCACCGTGCAGGACAACGGCGTGGGGTTTGACGGCGCGAAAACCGCCGCGCAGCCTGACGGCAAACAGAAAAACGGCGTGGGGCTTCACAACGTGGAAAGCCGGATCAAGCTGTATTACGGCGAGGGCTGCGGCGCGGACGTCACCTCCGCCCCGGGCGAGGGTACCACCGTGCGCCTGCGCCTGAAGATGCACTTGCCCGAAGATGGTATAATGGGCTGACGCCCCGCCGCGGCAAACCCTGCGCGGGGAGCCGCGGGAAAACGCCCCGGAACCCGAATATGCATTGAGGAGATTTCCCCCATGTTTGTTTCCATATTGCGGATGGCGCTGCCGGTGCTGCTGACCTTCGGGCTTGGAACTTTGTGCAGGCGGAAAAACGTGTTCGGCCCGGAGGGGCTTAAGGGGCTGAAAGCGGTGGTGGGAAGCGTTACGCTGCCCGCGGTGCTGTTTTACGCGTTTTTCACCGCCGAGTACTCGGGCCGCATCGCGCTTACGTTTCTGATTGTGTTCCTGTCCTGCGTGCTGGGGCTTGCGGCGGGCTTTGCGCTGCGCCGCTTCGTGAAGCCCTGCGGCAAGTTTCTGCCGTTCCTGGTGACCAATTTCGAGGGCGGGATGCTGGGCTACGCGCTGTTTGCGCTGCTGTACCCCGGACAGACGCGCGTATTCGCGATGGTGGATATCGGGCAAACGTTCTGCGCGTTTACGGTGTTTCTGGCAACGCTCAAGGCCGTGGGCGGCGAAACCGTGCGCGCGCGGGACATTGCCCGCAACATGCTGCGCAACCCCGTGTTCGTGTGCATCGTGCTTGGCGCGGCGCTGGGCATGCTGGGCGCAGGCCGCTGGGTGCTTGCCTCCGCCGCCGGGCCGGTTGTAAACGACGTGATCCAGTTCATCGCCGCGCCCACCAGCGCGCTGATTTTGCTGATCGTGGGCTACGAGCTGCAATTTTCCAAGGCGCTGCTCGTGCCGGTGCTCAAAACCGCGGGCCTCAGGCTGCTGACGATGGGCGGGCTGCTGGCGGCGGGCGCGCTTGCGATTTTCTCCGTCATTCCGTTTGATAAGCCGCTGTTTGCCGCCATGATGCTCGCCTACAGCCTGCCCGCGCCGTTCATCATTCCCATATATGCCAACGCCGAGGGCCACGAAACCTATATTTCCACCGCGCTTTCCGTGCAGACGCTGATCTCCATCGCGCTGTTTATCGGCATCGCGGCGTGGACGCTTGCGTAAGCCATGCGGGTAGAACGGCAAACGGTGCTCCACGTTGCGGGGATCCCGGTGGAGGTGCGCCGCAAGAAGATCAAACATCTGCACCTGTACGTAAAGCCGCCAAGCGGCCACGCCCTGGCGACCGCGCCGGCGCGCATGACCGACGCGGAAATCCTTGCCTTTTTGGAAACCAAAGCCGTTTGGCTTTCAAAGCACGTTGCGAAGTTTGCAGGCCGCCCGGCGGCCGCGCCTTTGGAGTACGCGGACAGCGAAACGCTGTGGGTGTGGGGCGTGCCTTATGCCCTGCAAATTGTGCCCGGCGGGCGCTATGCGCTGACGCTTTCCGGCACGGAGGCGCTTTTTGCCGTGCGCCCCGGCAGCACGAAGGAACAGCGGGCGAAGTTCATGATTGCGTGGTACCGCGGGCTGCTGACGGCAGAGATCGCCCGCCGCCTGCCCGCATGGGAGCTGACCACCGGGCTGCACGCCGCCGCGTGGCAGACCCGGGACATGAAAACCCGCTGGGGCACCTGCAACACGAAAACGAAGAAGCTATGGTTCAGCGTGCAGCTTGCCAAAAAGCCGCCCGCGTGCCTGGACTATGTGCTTTTGCACGAGCTGCTGCACCT
>CAYRPW010000150.1:0-5959 GCA_964426145.1 uncultured Oscillospiraceae bacterium | reverse complement strand
TTACGGCATCCCGCACGGCGGAAAGCCGCGCGGTATGCGCGTCCAGCTCCGCTTTGGCGGACGAAAGCCGTTCGGTGTCCCGCACCACGGCGATTTCCTGCTGCTGCAGGGCGTAGCGCGCGGCGGTCAGCGCCGCGGCGGTTTCTTCCTGCCGGCTGACCAGCGCGCCGATGGCGGCCACGGCGGTTTCCAGCTGCGCGCTCTTTTCCGTAAGTTCCCGCTTCAACTCGCGGATCATGCGGTCGCGCCCCAGCAAATTCTGCGCCTTCTGCTGCACGCTTCCGCCGGTCATGCTGCCGCCCGCGTGCATCACGTCGCCTTCCAGCGTCACCAGCCGGAACTGGCGGCCGCCCGCGCGCATGATTTTAACGCCGCAGTCCAGGTCTTCGGCGATCACGGTTCTGCCCAGCAGGTTTTCCATCACGCCGCGGAACGCCTCCGGGTACGCGCACAGCTCGCTTGCCACGCCCAGGCAGCCCTTCATGGAAAGCACCTCGCGCTCCCGCGCGTCCAGGGTTCGGGGCAGCATCGCGTCCACGGGCAAAAACGTTGCGCGCCCCAGCCGGTTTTGCCGCAGGAACTCGATCAGGGTTTTCGCGGTCTGCTCCGTATCGGTCACGATGTGCTGAGCCGCCTGGCCCAGCGCCATATCGAACGCCGTTTCCAGCGCGGCGGGAATGTCGATCAGCTTGGCAACCACGTCGTGTACGCCGCGCAGATTTTGCTCCCTGGCAAAGGAGAGCGCTTCCTTGACGGCGGTCTGGTAGCCCTCGTAGCCCGCGGCCAGCTCCTGCAGGGTTTCGATGCGCAGCTCCAGCGCCTTGGCCTCCTGCGCAAACCCCGCCGCCGCGGCGTTGCGGTCCGCGGCCTCCCCCGCCTGCCGTTTGGCCGTAAGCTCCAGCGCGGAAAGCTCGTCTTCGCGCTGCGCAAGGCGCTCTTTCTCGGTTTTAAGGTTTTGCTGGGCCTGCACCAGCGCCCGGCGGAGCGCCGCTTCCGTTTCCACGTCCCCCGTCAGCGAGCTTTCCAGCTCCGATTTCCGCTTTTCCATCTGCGAAAGCATGGTGGCCTGCCGCGTGTGCGCGGTTTTCTGCTCCTGCCGGCGGTTCATGGTCTCAATGATTTCGGTCTTGTGCGCGGAGAGCTGTTCCTCCAGCATTTCGGCCGCGCGGGCCGTTGTTTCGTGCACGGCTTTGCGCTGTGCAAGCGCCGCCTCGGCCTCCGCCCGCAGGCGTTCGCTTTCGGCCGCGCCAAACTTGGATTCGTCCGCCGTCGCCTCGATCATCATCATGCGGGCTTCCACGGCGGCGCGTTCCGCCTCCAGCCGCGTAACGGCTTCCTGCGCCGCTTCCGCGCGGCTTGCCAGCGCCTGCCGCTGTTCCTGCGCCTGATGCAGCTCGTCTTTGCGAACCAGCAGCGCGCGGTGCGCCTCGGACAGCGCCTCCTGCAGCCGTTCCATGTCCGCTTCCTGTTCCTCGCGGCTGTCGCCCAGGGTTTTCAGCTGCTCGGTCGCCGCCTCGATCTCCTCGGCTACGGCTGCGATCGCGTCCTCCACGGTCGCGGTGCGCTTGCGCAGACGGTCGAAGCGAAGCAGGTACAGCGACACATCCAGTTCCTTCAGCGTCTGGGCGAGCGCCAGATATTCGCGCGCGACCTCCGCCTGCGCCTCCAGCGGCCCGAGCATCCCCTGCAGCTCCTCCAGCAAATCCCGCACGCGGTTTAAGTTTTCGTCGCTGCGCGAAAGCCGCCGCTCCGCCTCTTCCTTGCGGGCGCGGTAACGGCTGATGCCCGCCGCTTCCTCAAACACGGCGCGGCGCTCTTCGCTTTTGTTGGACAAAATCTCGTCCATCCGCCCCTGGCCGACGATGGAATAGCCTTCGCGGCCAAGCCCCGTATCGCGGAACAGGTCGATGATATCCTTCAGGCGGCAGGTGCTACCGTTTAAAATGTATTCGCTCTCGCCGCTTCGAAACACCCGCCGGGTGATGGCAACCTCGCTGTACTCGGTGGGCAGTTCGCCGTCGGTATTGTCAAACGTCAGGGTGACTTCGCAGTAATTCATGGGCTTGCGCTGCTGCGTGCCGTTGAAAATCACGTCGGTCATCTGGTTGCCGCGCAGCTGCTTGGCGCTCTGTTCGCCCAGCACCCAGCGCACGGCGTCGGCAATGTTGCTTTTCCCGCATCCGTTGGGCCCCACGATGCCCGTTACGTTCTGGGGAAACACAATCTGCGTGCGCTTGGCAAAGGACTTGAATCCGTAGATCTCCAGCTTGCTCAAACGCATTCTATCGCCGCTCCCGTATCCATTAATCTTTTCAAGGTTTCTTCACGCTCTGAAGCGCCAGCCGGGCGGCTGCCTGTTCCGCCGTTTTCTTGGATACGCCCGTGCCCTGCGCGGCGGCAACGCCGCCGATGCGCACCTCCACGGTGAAACGCTTGTCGTGGGGAGGGCCGTCCTCGGCGACCAGGACATATTCCGGAAGCCCAAGCCCCTGCGCCTGCGAAACCATCTGCAGCGCGCCTTTATCGTCCCGGCCCTTAAGCAGGGCAAGCGCCTGATCGTCCCGGTACAGCCGCCGGGTGAGCATAAGCGCCGCTTCCACGCCGCCGTCCAGGCACACGGCGGCGAGAACCGCCTCCAGCGCGTCGGCCAGAATGGCGGGTTTTTCGCGCCCGCCGGTCTGCTCCTCGCCGTGCCCCATGCGCAAGCTTTGGCCGATCCCCACGGTTTCGGCCAGATAGGCCAGCGTTTCCTCGCAAACCAGCGCGGCGCGGCGGGCGGTGAGTTCGCCCTCGCTGCCGGTACCGTATTTTTGATACAGCAAATCGCTGACGCAGTATTGAAGCACCGCGTCGCCCAAAAACTCCAGCCGCTGGTTATCGGTTTCCTCCAGGCACGAGGGATGCGTCAGCGACAGCGTAAGAAGTGCGCGGTCCCTGAACGTATACTCAAGCGCTTCTTCCAGCCTGCGCATGGTTTCCCTCCTATGCAAAGTTGCCGCCGCGTGCGGCAGGAACGCGGAGACGCCGTTGTTCCCATGCCGCCGGAAACCCGCGCAGCCGTATGGCCGGCACACCCTGCCGCATCCGCCTGCGCGGCCCGGACCCGCCGGAGCGGTTACTTGCTGGCTTCGATGTATTTCACCACGTCGCCGACCGTTTTCAGCCCCAGAATGACCTCGTCCTCCACCTCGATGTTGAATTCGCTTTCCAGTTCGAGGATCAGCACCATCACGTTGGCGCTGTCGGCCTTGAGGTCTTCCACGAGGCGGCTTTCGGCGGTGATTGCCTGCGCATCCACCTGCAGCTGTTCGGCGATCATGTCCCGCACTTTGTTAAATACCATGAATACGTCCTCCTTATGATTGCTGATGAATCCCGTTTGTAATTGCGCCTACGACGTCGGCATTGATCATCTGCACGCCCTGGCGGATGGCGCAGGCAAACGCGTGGGCGCTGCACGAGCCGTGGGCCTTGATCACGCAGCCGTTGACGCCCAGCAGCGGCGCGCCGCCGACCTCGGAATAATCCATGGTCTTTTTCACGCGCCGGAACGCCGCTTTGCTCAGCAGCGCGCCGAGCTTTGATTTGAAATCGGCGGTGATTTCCTTCTTGATCATCGAAAGCAGCGTGGTTGCCACGCCTTCCATGAACTTCAGAATCACATTGCCCACAAATCCGTCGCACACCACCACGTCCGCGTGGTCGTGGGTGATGTCGCGGCCCTCCACGTTGCCCACGAAGTTCAGCCCGCTGTCCGAAAGCAGCTTATACGCGGCCTTGGTCAGCTCGCAGCCCTTTTCGGCCTCCGCGCCGTTGTTCACCAGCCCGACGCGCGGGTTTTTGATCCCGCGCATGCCGCGCATATACGCGTCGCCCATCAGGGCGAACTGCTGCAGGTATTCCGGCCTGCAGTCGACGTTCGCGCCGCAGTCGATCAGCAGAAAATAGTCCTTGCCGTTCGGCAGCAGCGGCCCCAGCGCCGGGCGGTCTACGCCCGGAATGCGTCCGAGGCGGAACATCCCGCCCGCCAGCACCGCGCCCGTGGACCCGGCGGACACGAACGCGTCCACCTGCTTGTCTTTGAGTTTGAGCATCCCGTCCACAATCGCGCTTCGCGTTTTTTTCCGTACGGCCATCACGGGCGCTTCCTCGATTGCAATCAGCTCCGGGCAGTCCGCCACCGTAACGCGTGCCTTCAGCTCCGGCGCGTCCGAAAACAGCGCGCCGATCTTCGCTTCCACAATGTCTTTGGGCCCGCCCAGCACGAGTTCCAGTTCGGGAAACAGCCCCAGCGCTTCCTTCGCGCCGCCAATGGTGGAGTCCGGCGCGTGGTCGCCGCCCATGGCATCCAGATAAATCTTCATCGTTTTTACTCCAGCGAAATCGCGTAGATGTAACTGGGATCCGTTCCCGTGGTCGAGAGTATCAAAAAGGTGCGGTATACCGCCGGCGAGGCAAGCACCTGGCCCTCCAGCTGCAACGTGTTTTTGACGGTTCCGTTATCCGCGTCGATCAGCAGCACGGTTCCGTCGGCAAGCGCCTGCACGATCCACGCGTCCCCGGCTTCGTTATACACGGCCACAGGGCTGGATTGGGTGGGCGCGCTTAACAGCGTTGACCAGGCCACGGCGCCGTCCGCTTTTTTCAGCGCGTAGAGCGTGGCGTTTTCCGCGCCGTTGGTGGCCGTGAAGAACACGAGGTCGCTCACATGGTTCTGCCCGACCACCGGGCTTGCGTAAATGCCCGTAGCGTCGGCCGAGGAATAGGTCAGATCCGTGATATCGAACTGCCAGAGCTTTTTGCCCGTCAGCGCGTCGAACCGGAAGAACGACGCCGTGCCGCCCTTGCCCTGGTTTTTCACGGTGTTGCCCACGTACAGCGCAAGCTCCGTGCCCGCAGCGTTCAAGTCCAGCGCGACGGTGCTTTCAATCTGGTCGCCGGTCTTCGCCGCCCACATCGACGTCAGCGTATTCACGTCCACGCACTGCACCACGCCCTTCGCGTCGCCGAAGAATGCGTAGGGGCCGTACATCGCCACGGAACCGTCGATATTGGTTTCCTTGGCGGTCTGCCCGGGCGCGGTCCAGGTGTAGCGCTGGTATTTGGGGCTGATGGTGAGCGTGCCCACGGTGTAGTCAAACTCCGTGTTGAAGTCGGCCAGATACAGTACGCCGTTCTGCCCGCCCACGATCATCGCGCCGGTATTTTTGTCAAACAGCGGCGTGCCGGAAAAGCCCGAGTAGTTGGTCTGCACAGGCTTTACGCGCCCGTTGAGCAGCGCAAGCTCCTTGCCGTTTAACAAGTTATACAAATGCATACCGTTGTCCAGCTTGGTTTTATCGGCCTTGATGGAATAGAACTGCCCGAACGCCGCGATGGGGGAACCGTCGGTATTCACCGATACCGCGCCGTTGGACGGCCAGCCCAGGCTGATGGGCTCGCGGGTTTGTTCGCCGGTGGTCAGATCCAGAAAGTACACCTTCCCGTTCTGCGCGCCCACGATCACTTCCTTGAGCGCCGTTTTATCCTTCATTTCCTGCGTGATGTTCAAAAGCTGGCGCACTTCCAGGGGCCATTTCACAATCGCCGCCTGCCCGGGCCAGCCAACGCCCGTCAGCGTGGCGCCGTTCATCTTCATGGTGCCTTCCACGGGCGTTTTCCACAGCACCGTGAGCGTTTCCTTCGTCATCTCCGCAGTGCCGAATGCCGCGTTCTGGCGCAGCGGGCCGCCGCGGAAGGTGAGCACGCCGGACTGATCCCAGATGGCATAACGGTCCGCGTCAAGCATATTGATTAGCGTCGTGCGGCTGAAATCGGAGGTTTTGGTGGTGCCGTCATACGCGGTGGTTTTCAGGGTAACCAGGCCGGAGTCCTCGGCCGTATCCGCCGCAACAGATAAAAGCGGCATCAGCGTGGGGCTGGGCGTGGGGGTGGGTTCCGGCGTAGGGCTTGGGCTTGG
>CAYRPW010000149.1:0-5995 GCA_964426145.1 uncultured Oscillospiraceae bacterium | reverse complement strand
GCGATCTGGTGAAGCTGGACATTCTGCTCAACGGCGACCTCTGCGACGCGTTCACCATCATCGTCCACCGGGACAAGGCGTACGGGCGCGGGCGCGGCATTGCCAAAAAGCTGATCGACGTCATTCCCCGGCAGCAGTTTGAAATTCCCATCCAGGCCGCCATCGGCGGCAAGGTGATCGCGCGCGAAACCGTGCGCGCCGTGCGCAAGGACGTGCTGGCCAAGTGTTACGGCGGCGACATCACACGCAAGAAGAAACTTCTGGAAAAGCAGAAGGAAGGCAAAAAGCGCATGCGTCAGTTCGGTTCCGTGGAAGTGCCCAGCGAGGCTTTCATCGCGGTGCTGAAGATGGACGACAATTGACGGCCAAGTCACTTCACAGCCACACCCCGAACGCATGCGTTCGGGGTGTGTTTATGTTTGCACAGGCCGGCTGCGGCATGCACAAAGCTGATGCGGAACACAGGTTTTTCAGTCGCAGCATTTGACACTCCCGCGCCCGTTCCCCTATAATAAAGGACACGGAAAAAGCGCGGAGAGTACCGTCGCGCAAACGGAAAAGCGATCGGAGCCCCGTGCCATGAGGATACCGGGCCGCATGTTCAAAGCGTTGTTCCGCCCTATGCAAACCCAGGGCGGCGAAACGCAAGGAAGGCGAAGCGCATGATTTTCGAAGGGTATGCCGCCGTTCTGTACGGCATCGGTTTCGTTCTGGTTCTGATATATCTGATCCTCGGCTTTGACGATCTGTTATGGGATCTCTACACCACCGTTCTCAGGCGGCTGCGCGGCAAGCAGAAGCTGGATTTTAAAAAGCTGGATACGGTGCCGCCCAAGCTGCTGGCGGTCACCGTTGCGGCATGGCATGAGGAAAACGTGCTGGGCGACGTGATTGACAATTTCATCGCCTCCACGAGTTACCCAAGGTCCATGTATCACGTGTTTTTGGGCATCTATCCCAACGACCCAGCCACGCACGCGGTGGCCGAACAGCTTGCCCTGCGCTACGAAAACGTGCACGTGATCATGAATTCACAGCCGGGGCCGACGTCCAAGGCGCAGAACATCAACCACGTCATCCGGCAGATACGCGCATACGAGCAGCAGCACGCAGTGGAGTTCGCATCGCTGACCATTCACGATTCCGAGGATGTGGTTCACCCCTACGAGCTGCTGGTGACCAGCTATCTTCTGGATACGCACGACGCGCTGCAGTTTCCCGTGTTCCCGCTCATCCGCATGCCCCGTTTTTCCAACTTCTTCAAGTTCATCACATCCGGCACCTATGCCGACGAGTTTGCTGAAAACCACTACACCACCATGCTCAGCCGCTATATGGTGAACGCCTTCGTACCGGCGGCGGGCACGGGCTTCGTGCTCTCCCGCAAAACGCTTGCCTATTTCGGAAACGACGACGTTTTGCCAAGCGAAAGCCTGACGGAGGATTACCGCCTGTCGCTGACGCTGTTTGAAAACAACATCCGGCTTTACTATGTGCTGGAGCGCGTGCCGCGCATCAACAACCGGCGGCAGGTTGTATGGGATTATATCACCACGCGGTCGATGTTTCCCAACACCTTCCGCGCGGCCGTAAAGCAGAAGGCGCGCTGGATTTTGGGAATCACGATGCAGTCCGTCAAGTTCCGCGATATTTTTCTGACGAAGGGAATCCCGTTCCTAGGCCGCTATTCCCTGTACAAGGATTTAAAGGCGAAGATCGGAAACCTTCTGTCGATGGTCGGTTACCCGGTGCTGGCCTATTTCTTCGTGTCGCTGTTTTTGCCGCTGCAGCCGATCTTCCCCCTGTACAGCCCGTCGTGGTGGCTGAGCCTGGCCGTATCCGGGATGATGGTGGAGCGCCAGCTGTTCCGGGCCATCGCCATCTACAACGTATACGGAATGCGCAGCGTGTTTTTCGCTTGTCTGTTCCCGCCCCTCTTCCCCATCCGGCTCATATGGGGCAATATCATCAACCTCGCCGCCACACTGCGGGCATACCGCCAGCGGTTTACCGCCGAGCGCAAGCGCAAACGCACCGGCGCGCGCCGTGCCGCCGGGCAGCCCGCGCCGGTGAAATGGGCGAAAACCGATCACGCGTTTCTGGATGAACAGGTGCTGCGGCGTTACCGGCGCACCCTGGGCGACATTCTGCTGGAACGCGGCTATATCGCCACCCAAACCCTGCAGGACGCGCTGCATAAGGCCAAAACCAACGAGGAGCGTCTGGGCGAATACCTGCTGAAAAACAACCTGATCGGCGAGGACGAGCTGCAGGACGCCTTATCCCGCGTGAAGCACACGCAGCACGTAAGCGCCCGCCACCTGGAGCGCTACGGGCTGGAACGTTATGCCAACCGCTTTGACGAGCTGCAGCTGCGCAGCCTGAACGCCCTGCCTTTGATGCCATGCGAAGGCGGTTATGTGTTTGCCCTGTGCGATGAAAGCCCGCCGACCGCCGCCGCGGTGATCGGCAAGGCGTACGGCATCAAGCTGAAAATCGTGTTTTTCACCCGGCTTGCCGTATTGCGCGGGCTGGATATCATGTTCAGCAACGAACCGCGCGGCAAGGATTACGACACGCCTGCCTCGCGCCTGTATGAAGCCGGGAAGCTCAACTGCGAACAGCTGATCCTGACCCGAAACTATACCTACAAGACCGGCAAGACCGAAGAAGAGGTTCTTTCCGCGATGGGGCTGATGCCCGCCGCGCAAGCCGCGGCGACGGAAACCAGCCCGAAGCCGGCCCGCAAAGCGCCCAAAGCGCCGAAAACACGCGGCAACGCCTGAGCCGGGCGTGAACGCAGCGCGAGATATTTGTTTCAATATCGGAAATATGGTACAATATGCTAACCATTCGAAGAATTCCATATCATGTTAACGCATATTCGATTAAGGAGGATAAACCGATGAAACGCTCATTCAAACGCTTCGCATCCCTATTGTTGATCCTCAGTCTTTGTACCGTATGGGTTTCCGCATCCGCCCAGGCTGATCCCGACGCGCTTCAGATTACGAAAATCGAAGTCAGCACCGAGGGCGATCTCACGCTCGAAGTCACCCTGAAGAATACCGGTACCGCCGCTATCGACGAATTCGGCCTTGCGCTCGCGTTTCTGAACGCGGACGGCGAGCAGATCTACGGTTACGAACCCACGCTGGAAGGGTATCAGCCCGAAGTCTGCAACTGGTATTACACACCGGAGAACGCAATTGCCGCCGGCGGCGAATTTCTGACGCACGACGAATTTGCCGAGTACGCCGGCACGGCGACGATCGCCGTTGCCATCCGTTATTATCACATCGTGGACGGCGACTATATTCTGCTCCCCGAAAGCGAATGGTTCTGGGCCTTCCCCGGATACGAAACCGACGGATACCCGGCTGACCGGCCGTATTATACCGGGCCTTCCGCCGACGTGTATACGTCCATCGAAGGGTTCAGCCTCGGTTATAACTATTACCTGCTGGACGATTACAACGCGCATTATTACGGCAAGAACCAGGGCGGCGAATGGATTTACAACGTGGACGCCGATACCCCCGCGGCCAAGGCTGGCTTGCAGGTAGGCGATCTGCTGCTGTTTGCGGACGGCGTGAAACCCACGGAAAACCTCTACGCCGTTGAGTACGCGATGAGCGCCATCATGAACGGCGAAACGGTGGATTGGGTTTACGAGCGCGACGGCGTAGTGTACGTCACCCGGGTGGATAAGCCGTAAGCAATTGCAACATTCTGCATAGTATGCACAGAAGAAAACCGCCGCAGCAATGCGGCGGTTTTTTTATACTTTGACACGCTCGAGTTCCAACAAGATATCAGAATCATACTATGCCGTTGTCAGTATGCGATTTAGGTGAATCGTTATGCGTTTTGCGGGAAGAGCAGCGCTTTGACCTGCGCATCTTTCTCAAACAAGGCGCAGCCGCCCGTATGGTTCGGGTCCGCGGCATTAAGCGTGCGGACTTGCCTGAAAAACGGCGATTGCAGGGCTTCCAGCAGGCTGTGGTCGCACAGGCTGAGATCTGAATACGGGGAGAAGGGGCAGGGTTCGGCGTCGCCGTATGCGTTGATATGGAAGAAACCGCGGCCCGCAGCCAGACAACCGCCCATGTGTTTCTCATCGCCTGGGAAGGAGAGGAACACCATGCCCGGCAGCTCTTTACGCAGGGTTTCCTGGCCCTGCTCGATCAGCAAACGCTGCGCGTCGTCCGGGGCGAGGGCTTCGGTGCCGGGGGCGACGGGCACATACTCGATAAAAAACGCGATGCGGCAGCCCTTTTGGTATAGTGTTCGCATGAACGCGGGCGACATCACCTCCGCCCGGTTTTCTGTGGTGACGGTCAGCGACGCGCCGAACAGCAGCTTGCGTTCCTGCATTGCGTTGAGCGCCGATTGCACCTGCGCAAACGCGCCCGCGCCGCGCCGCAAATCGGTGGCGGCCTCCCCGCCCTCCAGGCTTACGATCGGCACCAGATTGCGATGGCGGTCGAACAAATCCAAACACTGCGGGTCAATCAGCGTGCCGTTGGTAAAGATCGGAAACAGGATTTCCTCATGCGCCGCGGCGGCCAGCAGCACGTCCTGCCGCAGCATGGGCTCGCCGCCCGCCAGGAGCACAAACCCGATTCCCGCATCTGCCGCCTGCGTAAAGACGCTGCTCCACTGTTTCGCGCTGAAGAGCGGTTTTCCGCTGCCGGAACCGCACTGGCCGTTGGCGCGCGCGTAACAGCCCTTGCAAAACAGATTGCAGGCGTTGGTAATGCTTGCGATCAGGAACATCGGAATATGCCGCCCCCCGGCCTCCAGCGCCGCGCGGCGGTTTTCCATGCTCTTCTGGGCGTTGTAGTACCGGCGGATAAACAGCGCTTCCCTTGGGTTTTTCAGCGTCGCCTTCAAAATGTCCAGAACCAGTTGTTCCGCGCCCCGGTTTAGGTATGCCACCAGATCAAACTCCGCCATACGCGCTGTTTCCTTTCCACGGGTGGAATGGTTGTTTTTCCTTCCCAGTATAGCCGACGCACGGAGGAATGTAAGGTGATAAACATTAAAATGTCTTGAGAAACCGATGAAAACCGCCAAACCGCGCCGCAACGCGCACAAGCCCGCTTCGTCAATTGGTTTCGCTTTCGATCACGGAACGGATCTCGCAATAGCGGCTGCCGCTTAACCTTCCCAGCGCGTCCAGCCTCCGCCAATCCGCCGTATAACCGTCGCACACAACGTCGTCCCCGATGTGGCAAAGCAGAATGCGGCCAAGGATCAGGTTGCCCGCGCCGTGGTTGAAGCGCTCCGTTTTCTGCAAACCGCCGTTTCACAAAAACCCCGAAACGGCATGTTATGCCGCTTCGGGGTTTTCAAGCTGTGCGCTTATATTCAGCCGTGCCGGATGAACGTGCCGCTGCGAAGTTCCGCAAACGCCTGCGTAAGCTCCTCCTCGGTGTTCATGACGATCGGCCCGCCCCAGGCGATCGGCTCGCCCAAGGGTTTACCGGAGAAAAAGATGAACCGAAGGTCGCCGTCGGGAAGCGCGGACACGGTGACCGTATCGCCCGCGCCGAACAGCACGGCGGTTTTCTCCGAAATCGCCTGATTGCCGATCCGGGCGCCGCCCTGAATCAGGAACACGAACACGGTCTCATCGGGTTTTGTTTCCAGCGTCAGTTCTTTGCCGGCGGCAAGCGATACGTCGAAAATCGAAGCCGCGATATGGCGCGGTTTCACACATTCGGTTTCTCCAAACCGACCCGTGAGCACGCGGATCACCGCGCCGCCCGCGGACACGGTGCGGATATCGGCCTGCGTGATGCCCAGATAAGCCGGCTCCGCCATTTTATCCGCCCGGGGCATGTTCAGCCATAACTGGAAACCGAGCATTCTGTCCGATGCCTGCGGCATTTCCTGATGCAGAATACCGCTACCCGCGGTCATCCACTGGCTTTCCCCCGCGAGGATCGCGCCTTTGTTTCCAAGGCTGTCCTCGTGCTCGATTTTTCCG
>CAYRPW010000148.1:0-6054 GCA_964426145.1 uncultured Oscillospiraceae bacterium | reverse complement strand
CAGCGCCCTGGCGTCTTTGGTCGTCTGCACGCCCAGCATCAGACCGTAGCCGGTGATCTTCTGCACAGTTGGGCAGGCGGAAAGCTCCGCGCGGATATATTCGCCCTTTTTCACGACGTCCGAAAGCAGCTGGTCGGTGAGCTGGTTCATCACGGCCACGGCGGCGGCGGCGCACACGGGATTGCCGCCGAAGGTGGAGGCATGCGTTCCCGGGCTTAGGGTGTGTTCCACCTTTTCACCCAGCAGGCACGCGCCCATGGGCAGCCCGCCCGCCAGGCCCTTGGCCGTGGTGACGATATCCGGCAGAATATGAAACTGCTGGTACCCGAACAGCGTTCCCAGGCGGCCGTTGCCGGTTTGCACCTCGTCTGCGATCAGCAGCACGTCGTTTGCTTCCGTCAGCGCCCGCACGGCCTGCACGTATGCCGCGTCCAGCGGTTCCACGCCGCCCTCGCCCTGCACGACCTCCAGCATCACCGTGCAGACGGGGTTTTCCTTAAGCGCGGTTGCCAGCGCGGCGATGTCGTTTGGCGGCACGTGCACGAAGCCGCCGGGGAACGGCCCGAAATGGTGATGGTAATGATCCTGCCCGGTGGCGGCGAGCGTGGCCAGCGTGCGCCCGTGGAAACTGTCCAAAAGCGTGACGATCACGGGCTTCACGTTTTCGCCGTGCTTGTCCGCCGCGTACTTGCGGGCGGCCTTGATGGCGCACTCGTTGGCTTCCGCGCCGGAATTGCCGAAGAACGCCTTTTTGAGCCCGGTGCGCTCGCACAGAAGCTTGGCAAGCTCGCCCTGGGGCTGGGTGTAATAGAGGTTGGACACATGCGCAAGTTTTTGCGCCTGGTTGCACACGGCCTCGGTCCACGCCTTGTTGCCGTAGCCCAGCACGTTTACGGCGATGCCGCTTCCCATGTCGATATATTCTTTCCCCGCGTCGTCGTACAAAAACGCGCCGTCGCCCCGGACGAACGCCACGTCAAACCGGGCGTAGGTGGGCGCGATGTACTGGTTTGCCTGGTCTTTAATCTGATTCATGTCGTTCCCTTTCATGTGCGAAGGCTAACCCTGGGTGAACATGGTGCCCACGCCCTCGTCGGTCAGGCATTCGATCAGGATCGCGTGCTTGACGCGCCCGTCGATGATAAACACCTTTTTCACGCCGCGTCGGATGGCCTCGATGCAGCACTCCACCTTGGGGATCATGCCGCCCGAGATCACCCCCTCGCGGATGAGGGCGGGGGCTTCGCCCGCGCGCACGACGCTGATCAGCGTGCCGTCGTCCTTGGGGTCGCGCAGCACGCCGCGGATATCGGTCATGTTGATCATGCTTTCGGCATGCAGCGCCGCGGCGATGCGCGCGGCGGCCGTATCGGCGTTGATGTTGTAGGTGTTGCCCTCGTCGTCGCAGCCGACGGTGGAAATGACGGGGATATACCCCTTCTCCAGCACGTCCAAAATCGGCTGCACGTTGACGGCGGTGATCTCACCCACGTAGCCGTGGATTTCGTCCTTCTGTTTGGCGGTGATCATGTGCCCGTCCATGCCGCACAGCCCGATGGCCTTGCCGCCGATGGACTGCAGATACGACACCAGGTTTTTGCCCACCTTGCCCGCGAGCACCATCTGCACCACGTCGGCGGTTTCCTTGTCGGTCACGCGCAGGCCGTCGATAAACTCGCTCTTCTTGCCCAGTTTATTAAGCATCTCGGTGATCTCCGGGCCGCCGCCGTGCACCAGCACCACGCGGATGCCCACCAGCTGCAACAGCCGCAAGTCGCCCATCACGGCGCGCTCCAGCTCCTTGGACTGCATGGCGTTGCCGCCGTATTTGATGACGACGATTTTCCCGTTGTATTCCTGAATATAGGGAAGCGCCTGAATGAGCACTTCCGCCCGTTCGCTGATGGTCATCGTCATGGTTTCACTCCTTGCAATCAGGTGCGGTAGTCGCCGTTGATGCGCACGTAATCATAGGTCAGGTCGCA
Organism: uncultured Oscillospiraceae bacterium; assembly: GCA_964426145.1. Lineage (GTDB taxonomy): Bacteria > Bacillota > Clostridia > Christensenellales > Aristaeellaceae > CAXXOK01. The sequence goes on along the minus strand of CAYRPW010000148.1, from coordinate 4,069 downwards.
GCCCCAGGCGGTTGCCGAAGCGCTTCCGTCCGTACACTGCACCAGAATGTCGATCTCGTCCTCCCGCAGGATATCGGAAGCCGCCGCCTCGTCAAACGGAATGCTGCGGCCCGCTTTGCAGACCGCAAGCAGCCCGGCTGCGCTGCGGAACTGAATATCCACGCGCTCCACGTCCACCTCGGCGCCGGAATAGCCGATGGCGCACAGCACCCGGCCCCAGTTGGCGTCCGCGCCGAAGAACGCGGATTTCACCAGCGACGAGCAGATGACGGCCTTGGCCGCCGCCTTGGCGTCCGCTGCGTCCTTCGCGCCGGTTACGGTGCAGGTGATCAGCTTGGTTGCGCCTTCGCCGTCCTTGGCCATGATGCGGCAGAGCTTTTCGCACACGGCCTGCAGCGCTTCCTGCAGCTGGGGCAGGTCGGCGTCGCTTGGTTCGTTGCCCGCCATGCCGTTGGCAAGCACGGTGATCATGTCGTTGGTGGAGGTATCGCCGTCTACGGAGAGCATGTTGAACGTGTCCTTCACCACGGCGGAAAGCGCCGTTTGCAGCACGCAGGCGGAAACGGCGGCGTCGGTGGTTAAAAAGCAGAGCATGGTGGCCATGTTGGGGTGGATCATCCCGCTGCCCTTGGCCATGCCGCCCAGGGTGCAGATTTTCCCGCCCAGCGCGAACTGCAGGGCCACTTCCTTGCATACGGTATCGGTGGTCATGATCGCCTTGGCCGCGTGATGCCCGCCGTCTTGCGACAGCGCCCCGGCAAGCAGCGGGAAGCCGTCTATAAACGGCTGGAGCGTCATCGGCTGGCCGATGACGCCCGTGGACGCGACCACCACGTCCTCCGCCTTCACGCCCGTGTACTGTTCCACCAGCGCGCACATGCCGTTTGCGATTTCCACGCCGTTATCGTTGCAGGTGTTGGCGTTGCCGGAATTGCAGATGATGGCCTGCGCAATGCCGTTTGCCACGTTTTGTTTGGTGACCAGCAGCGGCGCGCCCTTCACCCGGTTCTGCGTGTAGCAGCAGGCGGCCGTCGCCTTGCAATCGCTTACGACCAGCGCCACGTCGCGTTTGCCGGGGTTTTTCCGGATGCCCAGATGTTCGCCCGCGGCCTTGTATCCCTTTGCGGCGGTGATGCCGCCTTCGATCCATTGCATAGCATACTCCTCAGCTTCCATGAAGCATTACATTCATATTTTGGATTGCCATGCCGCACGCACCCTTGCCGAGATTGTCAAACCGCGCGCAGGCGATGAACCGCCCGTTTCCGCCGGTCAGGAAAATCTCCATCGCATCGCTGTCGCTGAGCGCGTTTGCGGCAAGCATGGGTTCGGGGTTTGCGTCCAAAACCCGGATCATCGGCTTGCCTTCGTAATGCGCTCGGTACAAGGCCGTCAGGCCGTCCACCTCCAGTGGTTTGTCCATCAGGCGCGGATGCAGCGGGATGGACACGAGCATGCCGTTATAGAAATCCGCCACGACCGGCTGGAACACGGGCGGCTGCGTCAGCCCGCACACCTTCACAATTTCGGGGATGTGCTTGTGGTTCTGGGTGACGGCGTACACGCGGGGCGCATCGAGCGCCCGGGCGCGTTTTTCGCCTTCGTATTCCGCGATCATGGGCTTGCCGCCGCCCGAATAGCCGGTGATGGAGGTAATGGAAAGCGGCATATCGGGCGCGATGACCTGGGCCTTGAGCAGCGGGTACAACAGCGCGATCGCCCCCGCGGCGTGGCAGCCGGTGTTGACAACCCGATTGGAACTGCGGATGGCTTCCTCGTGCTGTATGGAAAGCTCCGGGAAGCCGTATGCAAAGCGGGCGTCCGTACGGAAAGCCGTGGACGTGTCCAGCACCTTTACGTCCGCATCCCCAAGCGCCGCAAAAAACGCGCGGGATGCGTCGTCGGGCAGGCAGAGCACGGTAAGCTCCGCCTGCCGGGCAAGCGCTGCCTGGGCAGCCGGGTCCTTGCGGTCGGCCTCGGGCAGGTTTAACAGTTCCAGATCGGAGCGCAGCGAAAGCCGCTCGTGAATCCGAAGCCCCGTCGTGCCGCCCGACCCGTTGACGAATACCCTAAACATGGCTTATTGACCCTTTTTGAGCATTTTCGCTCTGACCACGGAGGGCAGGCCGAACAGGGAAATGAAGCCTGCCGAATCGTTCTGGTTGTAAACCTCGTCTTCGTTGAAGGTGGCGATTTCCTCGGAATAGAGGCTGTAGGGGCTTACAATGCCCGCGGGCATGACGTTGCCTTTGTAAAGCTTCAAGGTGACGTCGCCGGTGACGAAATGCTGCGTCTGCTCCACGAACGCCGAAAGCGCTTCGCGCAGCGGCGTGAACCACTGGCCGAAGTACACCAGCTCCGCAAAACGGGCGGCGACGACCTGCTTGTAATGCTGGGTATCCCTGTCCAGGCAGAGGGTTTCCAGCGCCTCGTGCGCGCGGTAGAGGATGGTGCCGCCGGGGGTTTCGTACACGCCGCGGCTCTTCATGCCCACGAGGCGGTTTTCCACCATGTCCACCAGGCCCACGCCGTTGGCGCCGCCCAGCTGGTTTAACTTCTCAATCAGCTGCACGGGCGGAAGGTTTTCGCCGTCCACGGCCACGGGCACGCCTTTTACGAAGGAAAGCTTCACGTAGGTCGCGCGGTCGGGCGCCTGCTCGGGGCTCAGGCACATTTCCAGAAAGCCGGGCTTCTGGTACTGCGGCTCGTTGGCCGGGTTTTCCAGATCCATGCCCTCGTGGGAGAGGTGCCAGAGGTTCTTATCCTTGGAATAGTTGGTCTCGCGGCTGATTTTCAGCGGAATGTTGCGGGCTTCGGCATAGGCGATTTCATCCTCGCGGCTTTTGAGTTCCCACTCGCGCCACGGGGCGATGATCTTCATATCCGGCGCGAAGGCCTTGATGGCGAGCTCAAACCGCACCTGATCGTTGCCCTTGCCGGTGCAGCCGTGGCAGATGGCGTCCGCGTTTTCCCGCAGGGCGATTTCCACGATGCGCTTGGCGATGATCGGGCGCGCGAAGCTGGTGCCCAGCAAATACTGGCCCTCGTACACCGCCCCCGCCTTCATGGTGGGATAGATGAAATCGGTGATGAATTCCTCTTTGAGGTCTTCGATGTACAGCTTGCTCGCGCCGGTGCGCAGGGCCTTTTCCTCCAGCCCCTCCAGCTCCGCGCCCTGCCCCACGTCCGCCGATACGGCAACCACTTCGCAGCCGCCGTAATTCTCCTTGAGCCAGGGAATAATCACGGAAGTATCCAGCCCGCCCGAATAGGCGAGTACAACTTTTTTGATGTCCGGCCTTTGCGCCATTGCAATGCCCCCTCTTGCATAATTATTCGAATATTATGTATGAACATTCGGTTTTTGTCAAGGTTTTTTGGTGGCGGTTCCGGCGATTTTTCAACCAATTTGTCTTGTTTCCAAATCGGTGAAAGCAAAAACGGATCCGGCGCGTTTGCCGGATCCGTTTTCCGTGCGCGCCGTCAGGGCTGAATTCTGCGGGCTTCCACGTAATACCGCTTCTCGTGGGCTTCGCCCATGGAAAAGGTCTTGCGCGGAAGGATACCCAATTGCTCCACGGCGGGAAACAAATCGTTTTTATGCAATGCGGGCAGCAAAAATGCAACGGTATTCGCCTGCTGCGCAAGCTCCCGCGCCGTTCCCTCGCCGTGTACGTAGTCAAGCGCCACGCCGGGCCTTGTGCGCATCCAATCGTCCAGAAAGGTTTGCAGCGTGCCCACGGCAAGGGCGTTTCCCGAGCCGCTGATGTTCAGGGTGACTTCCTTGCCCTCGTATACGACCTGAATTTTATGCGCCCGGCCGCCCGCCGCCAGCACCCAGCCCTTTCGAACGGCATAGGCTTGCAGTTCGTTCAGCAGATCGTCGCCGTCAAACCCCGTGAGCACGCGGTGGATGGGTTCGAACACCAGCGCTTCGCTGTGGATGTTTTCAATCTCCACCATGGCAAAGCGGGCGGGGTGCGAAGCAAGCGCTTCGGCCGGGAGGGTTTTCTTCACTTCTTCCCAGTAGGCTTTGGCGGTGGCGAGGCTGTGGTTGCCGTCCCCCACG
>CAYRPW010000147.1:5860-6072 GCA_964426145.1 uncultured Oscillospiraceae bacterium | reverse complement strand
TTTCCCTTTCGAACGCCGATGTGCGTGCAGGGGATTTTGCCGCTCATCAGATCCGCAAGGTGATGGCGCGCGTGGCCGATTATCACGCGGCTTCCGGCTTCGGCGGCCCGGAGCGCGTACGCAAGCTTCGCGCCCGCCCCGCCCGCGCCCTTGCGGCTTGCGCCTTTGCAGTGGGTTTGCAGCTCCTGTATCTTTTCCCGCAGGCTTTCGAT
>CAYRPW010000147.1:0-5850 GCA_964426145.1 uncultured Oscillospiraceae bacterium | reverse complement strand
GTCCGCAAACACCTCCCGCACCAAAGTCCCGGGGTCGCTGACGTCCAGATAGATGCCCTCGGTGGACGAGAGGATCACAAGCGTCTGCGCCTTGAGCAGCGCGGCGATCACGGCGGCGGTTTCGTCGTTATCCACGCACTCCACCACCTTCTGGCCGCCCATGCGGCGGCTGGCAAGCTCCATCTTGCGGTTTTCCTCGTCGGATACGGGGTCGTTGTAGTTGATGATGGGGATGGTGTTCTGTGCGGCGGCGCGCTGCAGGAAGCGCAAAATGTGCTCGCGCTTCATGGGATCGTTGAAATGCGTATGCTCCACCAGCAGCTGGCGGATGCCGAACTCCGGGTGCACGAACTTGCGGTAGTTGTCCATCAGCACGATCTGCCCCTGGGAGGCGTAGTCGGTCTTGTCCTGCTCGGGGTCGCCGCTCAGCTCGCAGCCGGCGCGGTGCAGGTAATCCAGCCTGCCGATTTCCGTCGCGCCGCTGGTCACCAGCGCCATGCCGGGGCGCAGGTCGTCGCCCAGGCGCTGGAACACGTTGTAGTCGATGGAGCGGTCCGCGGGCTGGATCAGCGCCATGGAGCCGATTTTTATCACCAGATCAATGGTTTTCAAAAGCCAGTTCTCCTTCCGCCTGCGTCAGATTGTTCATCCATTTCCGGCTGGTGAAGTGCGGGATGCCGATCAGAATTTTGACGATCTCCTCGGCCATGGTGAAAACGTAAACCAGTTCGATGGGGAGTTTGAACAGGAACACCGCGGCCGCGCATGCCGGAACGCCGATCAGCCACATCGCACCCACGTCGAGCTTGAAGCTGAACATCGTATCCCCGCCCGAGCGCAGCACGCCCACGACGTTGACCGCGTTGAACGCGCGAAACCACATCGTAAACGATTCGATCAGCATCACCGTCGCCGCCGCGGCGATCACCGGCGCGGAAAGCCCCGTAAACAGCGAAAGCATGGGGAAGCGGATGAGAAGCAGGATCACGCCCAGCACCGCGCCCGTTGCCATGGCCAAAGCGATCATGCGCTTGGCGTAGAGATACGCGTCGGCCATCCGGCCCGCGCCGATGGCCTTGCCCACGATGATGGCGGTCGCGTGCATCATGCCGAAGATGAAGATCCACAGGAGGTTGTCGATGTTGGAAACCACGCCCATCGTGGCGACCGCCGTATCGCCCATGCGGCCGTAGAAAACGCCGTACATCGTCACCCCAAGCGCCCACAGCCCTTCGTTGAACACCACGGGCGTGGTGGTTTTGGTAAAGCGCGCGTGGAAGGCCTTATCAAAGCCGAACAGTTCCCGCAGGCTTGCGCCTGCGGGCAGGTGCCTGCCGTACGCCATAAACAGCGTCAGCGCAAGAGTTACGCCCGCGGCGATGCACGTGGCAAGCCCCGCGCCTTCAACGCCCATGGCGGGCAGCCCGAAATTGCCGTAGATCAGCCCGTAGTTGAGCACGGTGTTGAGCGCAAGGCCCACGGAGCCGGAGATCAGCGGGATGTGCGGCTTCTCGCCGGATTTGAGGCACGTGGCGTACACCATGTTCACGCCGTGGAACAGGTAGCTGAATAAAACCCACCGCAGGTATTCTTTCGCGATCGACGCGCTTTCTCCCTGCGGGAGAAACAAACCGATGATCGCATCGGGGAAAAAAGCCGCGCCCGCGACGAACAGGGCCATGATCGCCCCGGTCCAGATCAGCGATACGCCCATCGACTGGCGCATGCGGCGCACGTCGCCCGCGCCCCAGTACTGGCTCATGAAAATCGCCCCGCCGGAGGCAACCCCAAAGCAGAACAGCTGGAACAGGAAGGTGTAGCGATTGGTCTGCACCACCGCGGCATAGCTGATATCCCCCAGGCCCGATACCATCAGCCCGTCCACAATCTGCAGCGACGAGCCGATCAGGTTTTGCAGCACGATGGGAAGCGTAATCACGAGCACCCGGCGGGCGAAGGCCCTGTCCCAGGCAAAGCAGGATTTCACAAATGCGGTAAAGCGCGGGAATACGGATGTTTTCATATAACTCCTATCGTTACGTTCGGGCGGCGCGGCCGCCCGGCTATACGGTGTGGAAGGTGTAAAAGTAGATCACGCCGTAGGTATCGAAGAACTCCCATTCCACGGGACGGCCGGTATTTTCCCGCAGATAGGCAAGCAGCAGCTTGGGCGGTTTGTCGTACCGGGTGGCAAACACTACGTTATCGCGCAGGAAGAGCGCCGCGTTCAGCTCGTAGATGCCGAACCCCTGCACCATGCGCCGCCAGCTGGGAGAGTGGATCGCCCAGCCGCCCCAGCTCATTACGTTGGCGGGGATGCCGAACCCGGTATCGGGGAACACGGTTTCGTTGCTGGGCATGGAGTAATCGTAGATGAACAGAAGGTCGGGGTACAGCAGGGCGTACGCGTCGATATCCACTTCCGGGATATCCTCACCCAGCTGGGCGTGGTCCTTGCGTACGGCATCTTGGGCGGAGGCAAAGCCTGCCGCCCCGCCTAAAAACAGCGCGGCAGCGAGGAACACGGCCGCGGCCGCGGTCAGCGCCCTGCTTTGTTTCAGCTCCCGCCAGGGCTTGATCCACCAGAGCGCCCCGGCCGTCAGCGCCGCGTTCATCGGAAGGAGAGCCGTCAGCGCAACGCGGTCGCTGAAGCGGCCAAGCCACGCGAACCCGAAAAGCATCGCCGCCCCGCCCAGCAGCGAAAGGCCGGCGCTCAGCGCGGCCCGGAACCTGTTCCCGCGCCGCGCCGCCGCGATGCCCGCTAGCGCGATGCCTAGCGCGCTCAGGCTTGCGAGCGATAGCCTGGGCGTTTGCGAAAGAAGCCCTGTGCATGCGCCCAATGCCGCCGTCAAATGCCCGGCGGGGGTTTGCGGGAAATCGCGCGTGACCTGCGCTTCAATGGCGCGGAAGGCTTCCGCCGTGACCCGGTCATCCAGAAAAAACCATTCGGAGGTCAGCTGTAACAGCGTCGGGCTCCAGCCGATCGCAGAAAGCGTCTGCGGCTGGGTACGGTGTGGGTAATCGGTGTAGTCCAGCACGCGGATGCGCGCGTCCTGCCAACGGATGTATTCCCGCCCGTTTTGCAGGGCGATGTCCGCTTCCCGTATACCCGCGAAAAGCCCGAACAGCAGCGCCGTGTACAACAATCCCAGCAGTACGGCGCGCCGCGTTTCCCGCGCGCGGCCGCCCGAAAGCAGCTTAACGCCGGCGGCCAGCGCGTAAAAGCACAGCGGCGGCAGCACCGTAATCTGCCGCAGGAAATAATTGCATAAAAGCAGCGCCGCGCCGCCAAGCATGCGGGGGATCACGCCCTTGCCCCGGTCAAAATCCACGCTGAACAGATGGGCGACCGCCGCCGCGCCCAGAAAGGCAGCGGTCATGGAATAGGTGATCCGCACGATGAAAAACAGCGCCCACGAAGCCGTGAAGAAAAGCCCGAGCAGCGCGCCGATCAGCGCGGCACGCGGCGTTTGCAGGCCGCGGCTTACGAGCTGCGCAAAGCTTTTGATCACCACAACGCAGGAGAGGAACAACAGGGAAAGCTGCAGGATGGAAAACCATGCGATCCCGGGAAACCACACCGCAAGCGCGTATAAAAGCCACGCGAACACCGTGTGGGTGTACAGGTGGAAGTGCGCGGGCTCGCCGCCCTCGTACCCCATGAACGCGCGTAAAATCACCGCGTCGTCGTTGGTCACGTACTGCGGCCTGAAAAACGAGAACAGCAGCAAAAACAAAAGCGCGGCAAACAAAAGCCCCAGTATCCAGGGCCGCAGCAGAAAAGCGGCGCGCGGTCGTTGTTCACGGTTTGGCATAAAAACTCAACTCTCCGGGCGTTTGCCGCACATCGCGGGCGTTCAGCCCGCGGGCAGAGGGGGCAAAGAGGCCGTTTGGTTATTCCCGGGTCAGGGAGAACAGGTTGACGTAGCCCCACTGGTCGTAATACATCCAGTCCACGGTTGTTTCCGCCGCCGAACCGATGTAATTGAGCAGCTCCTGCGGCGGCTGGTCGTAGGTGCTGGCGAAAAGCACGTCCTCCCGCAGGAAAATGGCCGGGCCTAGTTCGGTGATGCCGAAATTGGCAAGCGTCCGCCAGAAACCGGGCGACCGTGCCTGCCACCCGCCCCAGAGCATCAGGTTTCCGGGGATGCCCTCCGCGGTATCGGGGAACAGCCGGTGGTCGTGCGAAAGCGACAGATCGCAGATGATCAGATAGTCTTCGTTCATCAGCGCGATCTCGTCCAGGTCGGCGTGCAGGTCGGTGGTCGTATCGGTAAAATACTCGCTGGGCGCGGTGTACGTATCGCCGGCCTGCCATACGCCTGCCAGCGCCGCGAACCCCGCGCACGCGGCCAGGGCGACTGCCGCCGCAGCGGTTTTCCACCGCCGGGGCGAAGCGCCCGGTTCACTGAAAAACGCGGTGAAAACAACCGCCGCGCCGGGCAGCAGCACCGAATACGCCGCGCGCGCGTTGAGCCGCCCCATCGCCCCCAGTAAGAAGAGCATCGCCGCCACGCCCGCCATGGCAAACGCCGCCAAGAATGCGGCGCGTTTTCCACCCGCAAACGCCGCGGCAAGCGCCATCAGCAGCAGGCATAGCGCCGCGGCGCGCAGCTTCGCGTCCGCAAACAGGCCCGCCACGGCGTCCCGCGCCTGCGGCCACAGGCCGCCGCCCTGCGCCGCTTTGGCCGCCGCTTGCTGCGCCGTAAGCGTTTCCAGCGCTTCGGCGGTGATGTTGTCGTCCAGGAAATACCATTGCTCCACCAGCGCTAACTCGTCGCGGCTCCAGCCGATCGCTTCCAGCGTTTCGTCGGGCACTTCCTGCGCAAGGCCGGTGTAATCGAACAACTCCGTGCGCGCTTCATGCCACCGCACGTCCGCCTGCACGTCCGGCGCCTGGTTGCGCGCAAGCGTTACGCCCGCCGCCGCCGCAAACACCGCGGCCGCGACCAATAGTGCCGGAAGCGCTTGCCTCAACGATGCCGGGCGCAGTTTGAAGGCGAGCGCCAGCAGGAAAAAACACGCGCTGGGCAGCGCCGCCGACATGCGCAGGAAATAGCAGCACAACAGAAGCGCAGCGCCGCCCGCAATGCCACGGCGGATCGGTTTTCCGCCGCCGCCGAAATCCGTACCGGCAATCAAGGCTGCCGCCGCCGCGCCGCAAAGCGAGGCCGTGACCGTGTAGGTGATGCGGCAGGCGTAAAACAGCGTGAACGCGGCGATAAACGCGGCTCCCGCAAGCGCGCCCGCCCAAACGGGCAGGCCGCGGCGCAGCGCCAGCGCGCACAGGGTTTTTACGATCACGGACAGCGAAACGAAAATCAGCAGCAATTGCAGGATGGAAAACCACGCCACGCCCGGCCACAGCTTCGCAAGCCCGTACAACAGGCCGGAAAACGCCGCGTGCATGCGCAGGTTATAGGCGGTGGGTTCGCCGCCCTCGTAGCCCATGGTGGAACGCAGAATGGGGGTATCGTCGTTGCCGGTGTAGGTAAGCCCGGCAAACAGGGCGAGCATCCCCATCGTCAGGGCCGCAAGCAGCAGCCCCAAAAGCCATGGCCGGAGTTTCTGGTAACGGGTCATACGGTTTCCTTTCTGCCCCTGCAGCTACCGTTTCAGCGCCGCGAAGGTGACGACGATCTCCATCGTGCCGGAAAGCTCCACGGGCGCGCCGCCCGCGGGCAGGTACAGGCTGCCGCCCCGCTGCAGCGCGGCGGTTTGCCCGGCTCTGCGCAGGGTTCCTTCGCCGCCTGTGCAGACCACCGAGGCGAAATGCCCCTCCGGCAGCGGCAGCGCAAGCGCGCCGCTTACCCGGTAGCGGAACACACGAAAATACGCGCACCGGGCAAT
>CAYRPW010000146.1:1741-6087 GCA_964426145.1 uncultured Oscillospiraceae bacterium | reverse complement strand
CCCGCGGCGCAGGAACTGGTCGATGATCGCCTGCGTAAGTAGCGGCGTGTGCAGATCGTTGCCCTGTTTGCCGATCGCGCATTTGGTGATGATATCCTCGTGCGCGACCATGTAGCCCACGCGCATACCGGGGCTGACGAGCTTGGAAAAGCTTCCCATGTACACCACGTGGCCGGTTTGATCGTCCCGCTTGATGGTCGGCTGCGCCTGTCCGTCGTAACGCAGGTCGCGGTAAGGGTCGTCCTCAATGACAAGGAAACCGTAGGTTTCGGCCAGCGCCGCAATTTTCACGCGCCTGTCCGGCGCGAGAGTTCTGCCGGTGGGGTTTTGGAAATTCGGGATGCAGTAGAGCATCTTGGGGTGATGTTCCTTCACGGCTGTTTCCAGCGCGTCCATCTTCAGCCCGCCGTCGTCGCTTTCCACGGGAACGAGGCGCTGCTGGTAGAGACGAAGCGTTTGCATGTTGCCCAGAAACGTGGGGTTTTCCGTCAGCACGACGTCTCCCTGGTTCAGGAACGCCTTGCATACCAAATCCACGCCCTGCGTGGAACCGGACAGCGGCAGCAGGTTTTTGCGTTCCAACGGGAAATCGTACTCCTCGCGCAGATACGTTTCCAGGCTTTCCAGAAACGGAGGATATCCTTCCGTCGCCCCGTATTGCAGGATCCGCTTGCCGTCGGCAAGCAGAACGTCGCGCGAAAGATCGGCGCACAGCTCGTTGGGCAGCGCGTCGTTGGACGGGTTTCCTCCCGCGAAGCTGATGATCCCCGGCTTGGTCAGCACCTTGAAAATCGCGCGGATGGCACTGCCGGTGATTCCGTCAAACCGGTCGGCATACGATACTCCCTTGGGCAGCATGGGCATAACCTCCTCCAAATAACGAAAACGCCTTCCCCGTAAAAGGGGGAAGGCGTGGATACGCGGTACCACTTCCCGGTCGATATCCCCTCGCGGGCATATCCTTACAAAGAACTACGTTCTTACGCGCTATAACCGGCGCACCGTCCGCCGCCTACTCGGTTTCCCTTTGGGGGCTTCGCTCCGGGATGTATTCGCCGCCGCTGTGCCGCCTTCTTTCACCGGCCGAAGGCTCTCTGCGGGCAACCCGACGGGTACTGCTTCCCATCCTTGCGTTGAGTGCATTATATAGCAATGCGTGCGCCGCTGTCAAGCTAAGGCGTTCGTTTCTTGCGCGGCCGTTACGGCAGACGGATGCGAAGGAGCGCGCCGCTACCCGGCGGTACTCCCATGGTGATAATTCCCAGAACATAAACGCCAAACTTTGTGGAAAGCGGCGAATGTTAAAAACACATGAGAAATCGGCGGAAATCCTATTGACAGCCGGGGGTTAGAGATGCTAAACTCTGAATCGGACGGTTAAGGCTGTCTAACTCAACCGGCGCAGAGCAGGAGGCCATGCATGATGCCATTGTCCATGGTTTCAATCGGGGACGTGAACGTGATCAAAAAGATCACCGGGCACGACGACGTGCGCAAACACCTTGCAAATCTTGGATTTGTGGTGGGCGAAGAAGTAACCGTCGTCAACCAGATGGGCGGAAATTTGATTCTTTCGATTAAAAACAGCCGTATCGCACTGGACCAGACGCTCGCCACGCGCATTATGGTATAAGGAGGAACGCAATGAAAACGCTCAAAGATATTCCCGTCGGCGGTCACGCGGTGATCACCCGGCTCAACGGCGAAGGCGCGCTGAAACGCAGGATTATGGACATGGGGCTGACCAAAGGCACCGAGGTGATCGTGCGCAAGGTGGCTCCGCTGGGTGATCCTTTGGAGCTCACGGTCCGCGGTTACGAGCTTTCCATCCGCAAAGGCGACGCGGAGCTGATCGAAGTGGAATAGCGGGCATTGCAGCCGCTTTTTCTTTGTGCCATAGTTAGTGAACGCTAACCCTGAGTTGTTCTGAGGAGGATGAAAACGTGAGCATCAAAATAGCGCTGGCCGGTAACCCGAATTCCGGAAAAACCACCATGTTCAACGCCCTGACCGGCAGCAACCAATACGTTGGCAACTGGCCGGGCGTAACCGTGGAGAAGAAAGAGGGCCGCCTGAAAGGTTCTCCGGACATCATCATTCAGGATCTGCCGGGCATATACTCGCTTTCCCCCTACACGCTGGAAGAGGTGCTGGCGCGCAATTATCTGGTGAACGAGAAGCCGGACGTGCTGATCAACATCATCGACGCGACGAATATCGAGCGCAACCTGTACCTCACCACGCAGCTTTCGGAGCTGAACATCCCCATGGTGATCGCGCTGAACATGATCGACGTCACCCGCAAAAACGGCGACGTGATACAGCTTAAAAAGTTAGCCGAAGAGCTGAAGTGCGAAGTGATTGAAACCTCCGCCCTCAAAGGCGAAGGAAGCAAGCTGGTGGCTGAGAAAGCCGCGGCGCTCGCGCATCAGGCCGCGCATGCGGAACCTCCGCACGTTTTTGCCGGGAGCGTGGAACATACGCTGGCGCATATTGAGGACCTGATCACCCACCGCGACGGCGAGGAGCCCGTGCATCACCACCACGCCGACGGCGTTGTGCACGAGGGCAGCATTGTGGATCCGTCCCTTTCGCGCTGGTATGCCATCAAGCTGTTCGAACGTGACGAGAAGGTGCTAAAAGAGCTTAACCTCTCGCAGGGCGTGCAGGCGCAGATCGAAAAAACCATCGCTGCCTGCGAAGCCGAGATGGACGACGACGCGGAATCCATCATCACCAACCAGCGCTACGCTTATATCAACCGCCTGGTTTCCCTGTGCGTCAGGAAGGGCAAAGCCAAGGGTTCGCTGACCGTCTCGGACAAAATTGACCGCATTGTAACCAACCGCGTGTTGGCGCTGCCGATCTTCGCGGTGATCATGTTCCTGGTCTACTACATTTCCGTGACCACCATCGGCACGATTGTGACCGACTTCACCAACGACACCTTTGTGGGCGAGTGGGTGCAGGCGCCGCTGATGAGCTGGCTGGAGAGCATCGGCACGGCGGATTGGCTGGTCGGACTGATCGGCGACGGCATCGTAGGCGGCGTAGGCGCGGTGCTCGGCTTCGTGCCCCAGATGCTGGTGCTGTTCCTGATGCTGGCTATTTTGGAAGACGTCGGCTATATGGCGCGCGTCGCGTTCATCATGGACCGCATTTTCCGCCGGTTCGGGCTTTCGGGCAAAAGCTTTATTCCGATGCTGATCGCTTCGGGCTGCGCCATTCCGGGCGTGATGGCCTCGCGCACCATTGAAAACGAGCACGACCGCCGGATGACCGTGATTACCGCAAGCTTTATCCCCTGCGGGGCGAAGATGCCGATCGTCGCTTTGATCGCGGGCGCGCTGTTCCACAATGCGGGATGGGTTGCCGCAACCGCGTACTTCATCGGCGTAGCCGCGGTCATCATCTCCGGGATCATGCTTCGCAAAACGAAAATGTTCGCGGGCAAGCCCGCGCCGTTTGTGATGGAGCTGCCCGCCTACCATACCCCTTCCGCCGGCAACGTACTGCGCAGCATGTGGGAACGCGGCTGGAGCTTTATCAAGCGCGCCGGTACGGTGATCGTCGTCGCGAGCATTTTCATCTGGTTTACGTCGGGCTACGGCTGGGCGGCCAGGCAGCCCGAAGCCGCCCCGGAAGCTTCCGTTGCCGCGGTGGAAACGGTGCGGGACGAAACGCTTGTCTTCGGCGCGGTTGACGATATGGATCACAGCATGCTGGGCAAGGTGGGCAATTTCGCGGCACCGGTGTTCGCTCCCCTGGGGTTTGGCAACTGGCAGTCCACCGTGGCTACGGTGATGGGCCTGGTCGCCAAGGAAGAGGTGGTCGGCGTGTTCGGCGTGCTGTTTGCCACGGCGCAGGATGAGGACGCAGCCTTTGCCCTGCTGGAAGAAGGCAGTGACGAAGAGATTGAAACGACGCTGCATCCGCTTGCGCAGGCGTTTGACGAAAGCAGCGGCGGTTACGGCAGCCTTGCGGCGTTCAGCTTCCTGCTGTTTAACCTGCTGTGCGCGCCCTGCTTTGCGGCCATCGGCGCGATCCGGCGGGAAATGAACTCGGCGAAATGGACTTGGTTTGCCATCGGATACCAAACGCTGTTTGCCTATACGGTTGCGCTGATCGTGTTCCGGCTTGGAGTGCTGCTGGCGGGCGGCGGGTTTACGCTGGCCACGGCGGCGGCCATACTGCTGCTGATCGGCATCATCTATCTGTTGACCCGCAAGAATACCCGCGTTGAAGCGTAAAGGAGGATTAGCATGGCTACCTGGATTGTAGGCGGCGTTGTGCTTTTGATAGTCGGCGGAATCGTTTGGAAAATGATCGCCGACCGAAGGCATGGG
>CAYRPW010000146.1:1134-1731 GCA_964426145.1 uncultured Oscillospiraceae bacterium | reverse complement strand
CGGCTCGCACTCGCACTGAATGAAAGGCGCGGCGAATAGCCGCGCCTTATCGGTTGAATTTACGCGCGGAACATGGTACGCTATCAGGCATAAAAAGGATGTGATGGTATGCAGATCTTGAAATCGTCCCAAGATTATCTGGAAGCGATGCTGATGATGCAGCTGCAGCACGGGTACATCCGTTCCATCGATATCGCCAACGAACTGGGCGTCACCAAACCCAGCGTGAGTTACGCCACCAAGCGCCTGCGGGAAAACGGATACATCACCATGGATAAGGACGGGCTGATTACGATCACGCAAAAAGGGCTCGACATCGCCAGGAGCATGTACGAGCGCCATCAGGTGTTATCCGAATTTCTGACGAAGCTCGGAGTCGACCCCAAAACGGCGCGTGAGGACGCGTGCAAGATCGAGCACGACATTTCGGAGGAAACCTTCCGGGCGATCCGCAATCATATTGACAATCAAAATTTCCCATAATATGATGGTTTTAATCCTATAAAGGAGGAAGCTGTCATGAAACTGAATACGAAACGAACCCTGCTGGTCGGTTTTGCCTTCATGTCCATCGGCGCGTTCTGGCAGCTCTACGAT
>CAYRPW010000146.1:0-1124 GCA_964426145.1 uncultured Oscillospiraceae bacterium | reverse complement strand
CCCCTGGTACTCAAGAACACGTTCGGGCTGAAGGACGGGGTTTCCGGAATCGTCATGGCGCTTGACAATGTGCTTGCGCTTTTTTTGCTGCCGCTGTTCGGCACGCTGTCCGACCGCACGAAAACGAAATTCGGACGGCGGACGCCTTATATCGTGCTGGGTACGCTGGGTTCGGTGGTTTTGATGAACCTGCTGCCGTTCGCCGATAAGACGCATAATTTCGTGCTGTTTATCGTCGCGCTTGCGCTGCTGCTGATTTTCATGGGTACCTACCGTTCTCCCGCCGTTGCGCTGATGCCGGACGTCACCCCCAAGCCTCTGCGCTCCAAGGGCAACGCGGTGATCAACTTGATGGGCGCGGTCGGCGGCGTTTTCACGCTGGTCGCCACCATGTTCCTGGTGAGGAAACGCAGCGTTGCGCAAGCAGACGGCACGACGCTGGAGATGAACGACTACATCCTTTTGTTCATCGCCGTCGCACTGCTGATGGTGGTTGCCGTCATTGTGCTGATCGTCAAAATCCGCGAAAACAAACTGGCGGCGGAAACCGCCAGCTTCAACGACGCGTATGATGCGCAAACCGAAACAGCGGACGTAAAACCCGCAGTCAACGGCAAGGCAGCGCTATTGGCGCTGGCGCCGGAGGTAAGGCGCAGCCTGTTTTTGATCCTTTCCTCCGTGTTCTTCTGGTTTATGGGCTATAACGCCGTGACCACCGCGTTTACCAAGTATGCCGAGCAGCAGTGGGCATACGGCATTGAGGATGCGTCCATGTGCCTGATGGTGGCTACGGGCGCCGCCATAATCAGCTTTATCCCCGTCGGTATATTCGCATCCAAATTCGGCCGCAGGCGCACGATACAGTTCGGCATTATTCTGCTTGCGCTGTGCTTTGCAAGCCTCGGATTTTTCCAGGCGTTTCATTTCACGCTGTACGCCATTTTCGCGCTGGTCGGCGTTGCGTGGGCTTCCATCAACGTCAACAGCTACCCGATGGTCGTGGAAATTTCCAAAAGCGCGGACGTCGGACAGTTTACCGGTTTTTACTATACCTTCTCCATGGCCGCGCAGATCATCACCCCGATCCTGAGCGGATACCTGATGCAATATGTGGGCTACAACGT
>CAYRPW010000145.1:0-6116 GCA_964426145.1 uncultured Oscillospiraceae bacterium | reverse complement strand
CCTGCTGGACAACAAACCCTTTTCGTACGGCGCGTATTCCTGCCAAACCGGGGCGACGCGCTACCGCGCCGTAACGCCCGGGGAAACGGCGGTGATCGAGGGCAGCTACGCGCTGCACCCGCATTTTCTGGCCACGTATCAGGCGCTGAACGCAGTGAAGGTATTTCTGCGCGTACAGCCCGAAGAACAGCTGCGGCGCATTCTCGCCCGCAACGGCGCGCTGCTGCTTGCCCGTTTCCGCGAGGAGTGGATTCCGATGGAGAAGCGGTATTACCAGGCCTATTCCAAGTCCTGGGGCGACGTGCGGTTTATTGATGGGTAAGCCGCGCCTCAAGCCAGCGGATCAGATCCGAAAACACCTCTTCGCGGTTAGGTTCGTTGTGCATCTCGTGGCGGCCGCCTTCATAAAGCTTCACGGTTACCTCCCGCACGCCCGCCGCCTGTAATTCCTCTGCAACCATCCGCACGCCCTTGCCGCGCCCGCCCACGGGATCGCTCCCGCCCGCGTAGAGCAGCACGGGAACGCTTTTATCCATCGTGCCGAGCTTGCCGGGGTACAGATTGGTCAGCCCCCGGAACAGGTCGCGGTACGCGCCGTTGGTGAACGGGAACCCGCATAGCGGATCGGCAATATAACGATCCACCTTGTCCTCGTTGCGGGAAATCCAGTCCTTCGGGGTGCGCGCCGGAGACCATTCCTTGTTATAGCCCGCAAAGCTCATGGCTTCCAACAGCCCGGCGGGCTTTTTTTCCGCACCCAGCGCACACAGGAGATTGGCAATCAGAAGCCCCGGCAGCAGCAGCGAAGGCGTGAAATGCCCGGTGCCCGAGAGGATAACGCCGGCCAGCCCCTGTTCGTATTGCAAACAGTAATTGCGCACCACGAAGCTGCCCATGCTGTGCCCGAACAGGAACACCGGGACGCCCGGATACGCCTTTTCCAGGGCGAGCCGCAGGGTGTGCGTGTCGCTCACCAGCGCGTCGAACCCGCCCTTGCCAAAAAAGCCCAGAAGCTCCGCCTGCCTGCCGTGGCCCAGATGGTTGTGCCCGGCCGCCAGAAACCCTTCCCGGTTCAGGCGCTGCGCCATTTCCTCATAACAGGCGATGTGCTCGGCCATGCCGTGTACGATCTGCACAATGGCGCGGGGTTCCCCTTCCGGCTTCCACACGCTTTGCATCAGCTGCCGCCCGGTGACGGACGAAAACAGGCTTGTTTCCGCTTCCCGCATACGCTCGCATCCTTTCGTTTTGGTTATAGGTTCAGTTTCAAGCTGATATCCAGCGGGCAGACGGCGTTGGTGAGATCGCCCACGGAAATGCAGTCCACGCCCGCGGCCGCCACCTCCCGGATATCGCGGCTTCCCATGTTGCCGGAGGCTTCCACCACGGCGCGATGATCGATCAGCGCCACGGCCTGTTTCATCAGCGCGACGGACATGTTGTCCAGCATGATGATATCGACTCCGGCCGCAAGCGCTTCTTGCACCTGGTTAAGCGTTTCGGTTTCCACCTCGATTTTCAGCGTGAACGGCGCGTTTTCGCGCGCCGCGTTCACCGCGGCGGTGATGCCGCCCGCGGCCTGAATGTGGTTATCCTTAATCAAAATGCCGTCCGACAGCGAAAAGCGGTGGTTATGCCCGCCGCCCACGCGCACGGCGTATTTTTCCAGCATCCTGAGGCCCGGCGTGGTTTTGCGCGTGTCCAGCAGCTTCACGGGGTAATCCTTCACAAGCTCCGCCATCGCGCGGGTGCGCGTGGCGATGCCCGACATATGCTGCAGGAGGTTGAGCGCCGTGCGCTCCCCCGTGAGGATGGGGATCGCGTCGCCTTCGATCTCCGCAAGCACGTCGCCGGGTTTGACGGCGTCGCCATCCTGAAAGTGGAAAGAAACCGTTATCTGCGCATCCACGAACGCGAACGCCGCCTTTACAACCTCCACCCCGCACAGCACGCCCTGCCCCTTGCAAAGAAAGCGGCCGGTGATACGGGTGCCCGGCTTGACGGTGGAAAGCGTGGTGACGTCGCCGTTGCCGGCGTCCTCCGCCAGCGCGGTTGTCAGGATTCGCTCCAGATGTTTTGCATCAATCATGCCGGGTTTCCTCCCCATCGATACGGGTATGCGAGCCTACGGACTCGCGCCGGGCGAGCGCGGCCTTAAGAATGGCATGGGCGGCGGACGCCATGTTGTACAGTTCCATCTCGCGCACGGTGCGAAGCCGCGCGCAGCGGAGCTTCGCAAGCATGAGTTCCACCTGCGTAAGGCCCGTTTGCAGGCCTTCGCCGGTTCTGAGGATGCCGCAGTATTTCACCATGATGCCTTTGAGTTCGATGATCAGCGCCTCGGCGTCAAACGTACCATCCTGCAGGGGTTGCGCGGCGGAAAGCTGCGGCGGCTGGCAGGCGGAGACTTGCGCGCCCGCGATGGTCTGCGCGCAGCGGCGGCCGAACACCAGGCATTCGAGGGTGGAATTGCTGGCCAGCCGGTTGGCGCCGTGTACGCCGGTGCAGGCCGCCTCGCCGCAACACAGCAGCCCTTCCACGTTGGTGCGCCCCCACAGGTCGGTCTGCACGCCACCCATCATGTAATGCTGCACGGGGCCCACGGGGATATCGTCCCGGGTGATGTCGATGCCGCGCCTGATGCAATGCTCGTAGATGGTGGGAAAGCGTTTTTTCAGAAACTCCGCGTCCGCAAACGATATGCGCAGGCTGACGTAGGGCAGCGTCTGCTGCTGGATCTGCTTGTAGATTTCCCGGGAGACGACGTCCCTGGGCGCGAGCTCCGCCAGCGGGTGCACCGCCTTCATAAACCGCTCGCCCTTTTCGTTGTAGAGAATGCCGCCTTCGCCGCGCACGGCCTCGGAAATAAGGAAGCACTGGCGGTTGCGGTTTTCCGGCGTGTACAGCCCTGTGGGATGGAACTGGATGAACTCCATATCCTTGAGCGACGCGCCCGCGCGCATGGCCATGGCGATGCCGTCCGCCGTGGCGACGACGGGGTTGGTGGTGTAGCGGTAGAGCTGCCCCACGCCGCCGGACGCAATCACAATGAAATTCGTACGGTACAGGTGCCAGTAATCGTCCTCAAACACGGTCAGGCCGCAGACACGGCCGTCCTGCGTCAGCACGTCGGCCACGAAGGCGTTTTCATGCAGGCGCACGTTCTGCTTTTTCTGCATGGTCTTTTCCAGCGCGCGCACCATTTCCAGGCCCGTTGCGTCGCCGCCCGCGTGCAGGATGCGGTGCATGCCGTGCCCGCCCTCGCGCGTGGTCATCAGGCGGCCTTCGCCGTCCTGATCGAACTTCGTGCCGATCTTGAGCATCGTTTCGATTTCGCTGGGGCCCTCCCTAACGATCAGCCGGACGGCCTCCTCGTCGCACAGGCCCGCGCCCGCGGTGATGGTGTCCATGTAATGATATAAAAACTGGTCGTCCTTCTCGGTCACGGCGGCGATGCCGCCCTGCGCAAGCGACGACGAACTGGTTTCCGTTTTGTTTTTGGTAAACAGGGCGCAGCGCAGGGTTTCGGGCAGATGATAGGCGCAGTACAGCCCCGCGAGGCCGCTGCCGACGACGGCGGCGTCCACGTCGTGTACGATGCAGCTTCCGGGATCGAATTCCGTCAGGGTTCGGCGCAAGGCAGTTTCCTCTTTTCGTTTGGTCAGGCCATGGCAAGCATCCGGGTCAGGCAGGCGCGGGCGCGGGCCATGGTAA
The DNA here is from genome assembly GCA_964426145.1 of uncultured Oscillospiraceae bacterium. Lineage (GTDB taxonomy): Bacteria > Bacillota > Clostridia > Christensenellales > Aristaeellaceae > CAXXOK01. The sequence goes on along the minus strand of CAYRPW010000145.1, from coordinate 2,402 downwards.
TCTCGTCAAGTTCGACGGCGTGCTGCCCGTACAGCAGCGCGTCGCGGACGTCCCGCAGGGTTGTTTTCTTCATGTTGACGCATATCAGCTTTTGCGAGAGCAGGTAAAACTCCTTGTCGGGGCTGTTCTTCCGGAGGGGATGCAAAATGCCCTCCTCGGTGCCGATCAGGAATTTCTGTTCCGCGGAGGATGCCGCAAACGACAAAATCTGTTCCGTGCTGCCGATGAAATCCGCTTTCTCCAAAACCGCCGCGGTGCATTCCGGGTGCGCCAGCAAAAGCGCGCCGGGCACCGCGGCTTTGGCCTTGTCCACGTCGTCCGCGGTGATGCGGTGATGCACCACGCAATAGCCGCTGAAGGGGATGATTTCCTTTTCGGGCGCCTGCGACGCCACATACCGCGCCAGGTTCTGATCCGGGATGAAAAGGACCTGCGCCTCGGGCAGCGCACGCACGATGCGCACGGCGTTGGAGGAGGTGACGCAAACGTCGCACTCGGCTTTGACCGCGCAGGAGGAGTTGACGTAGCAGGCCACCGCGGCCGCGGGGTACTGCGCGCGCAGGCGGCGCACGTCCTCGGGGGTGACCATGTCCGCCATGGGGCAGCCGGCGTCGGGCGCGGGCAGCAGCACCGTTTTTTCAGGCGAGAGGATTTTCGCACTCTCCGCCATGAACCGCACGCCGCAGAACACGATCCAATCGGCAGCCGTTTCCTTCGCCTGTTTGCTTAACGCAAACGAATCCCCCACGAAATCCGCGATATCCTGAATATTGCCCGTCTGGTAATAATGCGCGAGAATGACGGCGTTGCGTTCCCGTTTCAGCCGTTTAATTTCCGAAACCAAATGCTGCGTATCCTGCATGCAAGAATCCTTTTCTGTTTGTGGTCTATACGGCCTGCCGGCGCAGGGGAGTATGGAAACAGCCGCTGCCTTACGCAGCAGCGGCTGTCTGTATCGGTAATTTTACCGGGTGGAATCCACGACGATTTCGCCGGTCTCGATCTGCAGGGCGAGGGCTTCCGCCTCGGCCTTCACCGCGTCGGTCACCTGCTGCGCCATGTCCGCCGTGCCGTAACCAAGCGTTACGATGCCGGTGGACAGGTCCGCTTCCCAGATCGTGCCGCCGGGGAAAATGCCGTCTTCCAGATACATGCCGACCACCTGATAGATGCTCTCGCCGATGTTTTTCACCATTGAGCAGAGGATGTGTTCGGGGTCGATATACTTCTGGTCGCTATCCACGCCGATGGCAAATCCGTTAAGTTCCTTGGCGGCGTCGAATACGCCCAGGCCGGTTTTGCCCGCCACGGCAAACACCACGTCCGCGCCGGAGGAATACAGCGCGATGGCCAGCTCCTTGCCCTTATCGGGCGAATCGTAATCCCCGGCGTACAGGGGCGAAAGCACCGTGCCGGCCGGGTTGGCGGCCAGCGCGCCCTGGCTGTACCCTACGAAGAAATTGTTGATCGTATCGGAATCTTCCCCGCCCACGAACCCGACCGTCTGCGTTTTCGACGTTTTCATGGCGACGTAGCCCGCGAGGTAGGAACCCTCGTTTTCGGCATAGGTGATGGAAAGCAGGTTGTCGCCCAGGCCGTCCAGCCCGTTATCCACGAAAATGAACAGCGTTTCGGGCATCTGCGGCACCACTTCGGTGAGCGCGTCCCAGTACTGCCAGCCGACCGCGACCACGACGTCGTTTGCTTCGGCGGCGTCCACCAGCGAGGTGAGGTACTTGCCGGCGTCGGTTTTACATTCCACGGTGCTGCCGATCACGCCGTAATCTTCCTCCAGCCGCAGCAGGCCTTCGTACGCGCTGTCGTTAAAGCCCAAATCGCCGAGCGCTTCGGCAAAGCAAACGGCAACCTTCAGCGGTTCGCCCTCTGCCGACGCGGCCGGCACAACGGAGACCGCAAGCATTGCAATCAATAAGAAAGAAATGAGTTTTTTCAAGGGAATTCCATCCTTTCACGCCCCGAAACAGGCTTGCGTAAAGTTGAAATTGAAACGCCCTCATTATACATGAGGGGAAGGGTGAATGCAATCGAGCATTTGCCAGCCGCCAAACCTTGACTTTCCGCCCGCGTGCGTCTATGATAGGCATAGGGAAGGGGATTCCCTATCCCATACTGCCCAGAAGGAGGAGCGCACGTGGACGCCGACCCATACAGTACGAACGCAGGCACCCGCTACCGGTACGAATTGAATACCCCGCTCCGAGAGGCTGTGCAGAGGACGTCGGCACGGTAGGCCGATTGCGCTGAAGAAGTACAAACCTGCTCGGAAGCATTGCCGTCACCCTGGCGGTAAGCGGAAAGGCAGGTTTTTTGATGAAAAGGGTTTTTTTGACGGTTGACGATCATCTTTCCGAGATCACAACCTTTGAGAAGGGCTGCTGGAT
>CAYRPW010000144.1:0-6150 GCA_964426145.1 uncultured Oscillospiraceae bacterium | reverse complement strand
ACGTGCCCCAGCGCAGCGACGCGGCCCATGCGGGGTTTCCCATCACGGTGTATGAAATGCTCAACTCCTATCGCAAACTTCTGAAAATCAAAAGCAAGGAAGGCATGGAGGAAAACCTGGAACGCTTCGGGCTATCCGGGTTTTCGCATGCGCTGATGGGTACGCTGTCGGGCGGGCAGGGGCAGAAAGCGCTCATCGCGCGGGCGCTGATCGGCAACCCCGAGCTTTTAATTTTGGACGAACCTTCTACCGGCGTAGACCCGGACAGCCAGAAGGAAATATATGCGCTGCTCAAGAAGCTGAACGCGGAGAACGGGAAAACCATCGTCTCCGTCGAGCATAATCTGCATGCCGCGATTGCCAACTCCACGCTGATCTACCATCTGGCCAACGGCAACGGGCATTTCTGCACGCCCAAACATTATGCCGCCGAATATCTCAAGCTTCGGGGAAAGGAAACGTTCGATGCTCAGTTATAGTTTCATGCGCAATGCGTTTCTGGTTTCGATCTTCATCTCCATTCTCTGCCCCAGCATCGGGGTGTTTCTGGTGCTTCGGCGCTACTCCATGATCGGGGACACGCTGTCGCACGCGTCGCTCGCGGGCATTACGCTGGGCCTTCTTCTGGACAAAAGCCCGATTCTGGGCGCGTTCCTGTTCACTTCGTTTGCCGGCGCGCTGATCGAATTCCTGCGCGGCTACTTCAAGAAATACACGGATTTGATACTGACGATCGTGCTGGCGCTGAGCGTTGGCACGGCCATAACGCTCATCAGTTCCGGCAAGCTTTATGCCAACGCGGATTCGTTCATGTTCGGCAGCATCCTGACGGTCACCCAGTCCGATATGATTATGGTGATGATCTTGAGCATTATATCGGTAGCGGCGCTGATCCTTTTGTACCACCAGATGATCTACATCGCCTACGACGAAGAAGCCGCAAGGGTTGCGGGGGTCAGGGTGCGGCTGATCAACTATGTGTTCTCGGTGCTGGTGGCATCGGCAATCGCCGCGTCCATCCGCATCGTGGGCGTTCTGGTGTTAAGCTCCATGATCGCGCTGCCGGTCGCAACGGCCCTGCAGCTGGAAAAGGGGTTCAAAACGACGCTTCTCTTCTCCATCCTGTTCAGCGTTGCCGACATCATGCTCGGCCTTTTCATCTCGTATTATCTGAACGTCGCACCCGGCGGGTTCACGGCGCTGATATCGGTGGGCGTGCTGCTGATTGTGCTGATCGCAAAAAAAGTGTATCAGCAGTTTCAGCTGCGCGGTTCCCGCGCCTGACCGGCCCGCAATCCTTCCCTCGGCGCGCGCCTTTTCGGATGGAGCCGCAGCTGCCAAACCACGTTGGTCTTATCATGCAAAAACCGGCGGGTTCCCGCCGGTTTTTGCATGCTCGCGCGGCATTCCTACCTCCACGGCACCGGTAAAATCCCTTCCTCCCGCGCGTCCTCGATGGTCACCCAGCCGTAATACTCTTCGCCGGCATCCAGCAGCGGGCCGTCCTCATTCCAGCTGGCGTTGCCGTATTCCACTGCCGACGAAAAATCGGTCTGGCCGATCAGCGTCGTTTCCACAAAGTAATACTGGGCGTTTACAAGGTCGCAGCGCACGGCCAGATAGGCGTGCCCCGGCACGAGCACGATCGCGCATTCCATGTCCATCGCCTCCACGGCGGAGGCGTATAAAAACACAAGCTCGATGCAGTTGCCGCCCTGCTGTTCCAGCACTTCAAAGGGCATCCGCATCCGCTGGGACGCCTCCGGCGTGAAGGAGACCCAGGTGCTCACATACGTTAGATTATAGTCCTCTTCCGCCCGCCATACGGCTTCCAGCCGTTCCCAAACCGAGCCGTTTCCATCCAGTTCTTCATCCCCGTAGCCCGACCATATCATGCCGCTCTCGGTATAATCGGCGGCAAGGCGCAGCAACTCCTCCACCGCGGGATCGTTGGGCGTCACGTAGGCCGCCAGGAGGTTACGGTTCTCCTGCAATGAACACCCGTCAACCCAAGTATAATCGCGGCGGGAATATAATAGAATTTCTGAGCTTTCGGAAAGCAGCAGTTCATCCTCACCGTCTTTGAGCAGCGTAACCCGGATCACGAAATTCGCGTACCGCTGCGAGTTCAGCTTCTCCATGGATTCGGGAATCAGGCGCGGGTTCTGCCGCACTTCCAGCGTTTCGCCGTCCGCAACCTCCACCGTGTCGGAGGAAACCGCGCTGTACCCATCGATTTCCGTTTCCACCAGGAACCATGCGGTTTCCCCGCTGTTGTTTTGCAGGTTGACCTCCACGAAATCATCCAGCACGTTCCCGTACAGGTGGTAATACGAGGTGATCAGCTCGTCGGTATACACGTAGTGGATCGAATATGCCGCGTCTTCCGGCAGCGCCGTTTGCGGCGCGCACAGCAGCAGGAGGACCGTTGCCAGCAGGCAAATTATCCGATTGCGCTTCATCGTCAACTCTCCTTATCAGAACAGTTCGGTTTTATCGAATTTTCTTGCAGATACTGCCGGTTGCTGCCTGTAGTATACTATGGATGAACGGGGTTGACAATGCCTGCGATTCGTTTGGGATTTCAGGTTTGGTAAGCGCCAAACAAGGTATACTAAAAGCATGACCCAAACGCGCCGCCATGCGCCGCGGAGGGGTTCCAGCCCCGGCAGAATCGCATGCCGGGAACGGGAAAGCGAGGGATTCCAGTGTTTCAGCATATGTGCAGGGATGATCAGAAGTACTGCAACTTGTACGACGGCCAGTGGGTGATTTCATCCTCCGGCAGCTATTTGGATATCGTATCTCCGGTGGACGGCTCCCTGGTGGGGCGCGTGCCCGCCATGAGCCGCGCGGATGTGGACCGGGCGGTGGAAAATTCGAAGCGGGGCCTTGCCGTATGGGCGGATACGCCCGTACACGAGCGCGCGAGCGTTTTCTACCGGGCGGCCGACCTGCTGGAAAAGTACGAGAGGGAGATCGCGGATGTGCTGACGATGGAAATCGCCAAGGACAAGCACTCTTCGCTGTTTGAGGTCCGGCGCACCGCCGATTTCTTCCGCTACACCGCCGACGTTGGCAAAAGCCTCGCGGGCGAGGCCATCGGCGGCGATAATTTTCCCGGCGGCAGCCGCAGCAAGATCTCCTATGTCTCCCGCGTGCCGCTGGGCACGGTGCTGGCAATCTCCCCGTTCAACTATCCCGTCAACCTCTCCGCGTCCAAGCTTGCCCCTGCGCTGATCGGCGGCAACGCCGTGCTTCTGAAGCCCGCAAGCCAGGGCGCTATCAGCGCGCTGTACCTGGCCGACGTGCTGCAGGAGGCGGGGCTGCCCAACGGAACGCTGAACACGATCACCGGGCGCGGCAGCGAGATCGGCGATTATCTCATCACCCATCCGGGCGTCAACTTCATCAATTTCACCGGCAGCACCGCCGTGGGCAGGCATATCGCCAAGGAGGCGGGCATGGTCCCGCTGATGCTGGAGCTGGGCGGCAAGGATGCGGCCATCGTGCTGCCGGACGCCGATCTGCCGTTCGCGGCACAGAACATTCTCTCCGGCGCGTACTCCTATGCCGGGCAGCGCTGCACCGCCGTCAAGCGCATTCTGGCGGAAAACGCGGTTGCCGATCAGCTGGTTCCCATCCTGCTGGCGGGGATTGCGAAACTGAAAATCGGCGATCCGCGCCAGGACGCCGTGATCGTGCCGCTGATCAACACCCAGGCAGCCGATTTCGTGATGGAGCTCATTGCGGACGCCGTTAACAAGGGCGCAAAGGTGCTCACGGGCGGAAAGCGGACGGGCAACCTGATCGAGCCCACACTGGTGGACAACGTAACCCAGGAAATGCGGCTTGCGTGGGAAGAACCGTTCGGGCCCGTGCTGCCCGTCATGCGCGTGAACGGCATACAGGAAGCCATCGACATCGCCAACCGCTCGGAGTACGGCCTGCAATCGTCGGTGTTTACCAAGAATATTCACGACGCGTTTTTCATCGCCAACCGGCTGGAAGTCGGCACGGTGCAGATCAACAACAAAACGGAGCGCGGCCCCGATCATTTCCCGTTTTTGGGCGTCAAGGCGTCCGGCATGGGTACGCAGGGCGTGAAATACGCGATCGAAGCCATGACCCGCCCCAAGGCGATCGTGTTCAATCTGGAAGAGGGGCAAAGCCCGAAAGGCTGACCGTGTTTCGCCGCTGCCCGCCCGGGGCGGCGGCGGGAGTTTGCCTGCGGCTCACCGGCTTCTGCGTTTCGCTGTCAAAAGCGCGGGCGTCAGCTGCTGGCGCTCTGGTAATGCTTTAACCCCCGCTGGAACAGCAGGCTGCTGCCCGTAAGCCACACAAACGCGCCCAGAATTCCCCATATAGCGTACAGCGGCTCCATCTTTTTCAAGATAAACAGCGCCGGGAAGTTTGTGATCACGAAGATCGGAAGCACGAACACGCCCACGTTTTGAATCAGGCGGGTATAGATGCCCATGGGCAAATTGTTGAAATCCCAGGACGAGTCCACAAGCCCGGTCAGCGCGTTCGTTTTGATCAGCTTGAACGCAAGCACCTGCGGCAGCAAAAACATGGAATACCCCATCACGGAACCGGAGATCAGGTATCCGCAATACCCAAGCACGTCGAATACGCCCACGCTCACACCGATGCGGGTAAGGCCGATGATCACGCAGGCAAGGCCGATCAGCGCGTCGGTCAAAAACAGGCCCAGATCGCTGCGCTTCAGCGTGAGCATGAACTGCGTGGAAACGGGCTTGACCAGCAGCAGGTCCAGCTCTCCGGTCTGCACCTGGCGGCTGATGCCGAACACGTTGATCATGAACAGACCGGCGTAAGGGCCGGTGGCGATCATATACGTGCCGAAGAACACCAGCACTTCATCCGGCGTCAGCCCGTTGATGGGTACGCCGGTTTTGTAAATCACGATCAAATACACGATTTTCGCCAGAAAGTACCCAAGCTCCATCGCGATGCCCGTGTAAAAATTGGTGCGGTATTCCAGCTGGCTCATCAGGCTGTTCCTGATGCACAGCCACCAAAGGGCAAGGTGTTTTCGTATTTCCCGCATCGTCTCAGCCTCCCGCCGCCAGGTATTTCCGTGAACCGAGCTGCCACAATCCGCGGCTGATGAGGAGCATCAGCCCGATCCAGACCATCTGAAACGCAATGCCGACAAGCGCATCCATGCGCGTGGCCGTGCCGATCAGCACATCCACGGGAAAGCCGACGGCATAATGAAAGGGCAGAAACTTAAACACCGCACACAGGGTGCTTCCAAAGACCTCCAACGGGAAAATGCCGCCGCTGAGCACCACGATCACGATGCGGACCGCTTCGAATAAAAACCCGATCTCCGACAGCCAGAACGCCCACATGCCCACGCAGAAGAAAATGAGAAAGTTGAGCGTCAGCGCCCCAAACAGGATCGGCAGAAACAAAAGCACGCTTTGTACGGTGACCGGGTACGTATGAAAGTACAGCCCCACGCCCGCCAGCGCCAGCGCCATCAGCCCCAGTCCGCTCAAAAGCACCGCTGCTTTTTGCCCCAAGAAGCAGCCCAGCCGGTACGGCAGGTAATGGATCGGGCGGATGACGTACTTGCTCAGCCCGCCGTTTTTGATGTCGTCGTTGATCTCGTACTCAAACCCGGTTTTCAGAAACCGCCACAAAAGCGACGCAGCGACCGAGTACGAAAGCATCTGCGCGTAATCCCTGCCGAATAACTCGCCGCCGCCAACGCCGCCGTACAGCGCCTGCCACATGAACACCTGAATGCCGATCGGGAACACCGCGCTGACGATTCCCAGCCAGAAATCCGCCCGGTATGCCATCGTTTCCTTAATTCCCAGGCCGAAGGTGTACAGATACTTCTTCACGGCGTTTTCCCCCGCTGATAGAGCCGCGCGATGCCTTCCTCCACCGGGATATCGAGAATGTTGAAATCGGTCACCGGCAGCGTTTCCAGCATTGCGGCCGATACTTCGCGCACGGCTTCGTGCGCAACCTCCAGCGCCACCTGCACCCCTTCGCGGCTGCACACCGTACCGAAGCGCGACAGGTCCTGCCGGGCGGCCGCTTCCGTTTCAAACGTGATCTGAATCCGCTTTTTCAGCCCAAACAGCTCGTTTGTTTTCTTGAGCGCCC
>CAYRPW010000143.1:0-6220 GCA_964426145.1 uncultured Oscillospiraceae bacterium | reverse complement strand
AATTTGCGCAGCACCCATTCGGCGATGTGGTCAATGGTTTCCAGTTGGTTCATGTACCGGTACGGGGAGCTTTCCCGCTCGTCGAAGATCCGGCGCCGCGGGATCTGCTGGCGGGCTACGTATTGAATCATCTGCCCGATGATCTGGTAAAACACAAGGAGGATGTCGTCCACGTCCGCATCCGCGTGCCCGAGCTCGCTGATAAACCGCTGGAACTGGTTTTGCAGTTCCTCCCTGCCGCTGAGCTCCAAAGTGATGAAAATCTGGTTCACCTGCACGCGCGGATACACGAACGGCCGCAAACGAACCATGTCGGCGTCGTAATAGATGGTGCTGGCCAACCCCCGCAGCAGCTTCCAGCGCAAGGCGGTTTCCGCCTCGGCAAGCCCGTGCCGGAATTCCTCGTCGCCGGCTTTGAGGGTGCTTAATGAAAACGAGATCGTGCATTTGGTAAAGGTGGCAAACGCGCTGCGCAGGTTTTGCAGATGGGTATCGGCGCGCCTGTAATCCGCCGGATCGGCAAAGGGCAGCATCAGCGCAACTGTGCCGCTGCGCACGGCGATGGAATGGATGCGGTGGGTAGGACGCACGATTTTTTGCGCCAGCGCAAAGAGGATCTGCTCAAAAAACGGAAGCGCCTTCTCGCTTTGGGCCGCGTTGAGGCCCGGTTCGTCCAACTGGGCAAGCACCACCGCATAATACGGCAGCTCCGCCAAACCCTGCTCGAGCGGTTCCCCCAGATACTGGGAAATAAAACTGCTCAGGTTGTTGAAGATCACCTCCGGATCCTGCTCGGGCTGGCTTTCCTGCCGGATGTTGCGGTCGATCAGCTGGTTTAGGGTCTGGCGGACGACGTCTTTGTATTGGCTGGGGTGGTTGAGCGTATGCCGTTCGAAATCCCGGATCAGCTGGGACAGCGGGTGGTACATCCGCCTGGAGACAAAATAGCAAAGCGGCACGCCTACCAGCAGAAAAATGGCGAAAAGCAGCCCCGCGTATAAATAGGTGATCCGGATGGCTTCGCTGTAGAGATTGCTTTGCAGCACGCCCGCGACGATGAACGGCTCCGGATACAGCGCGCCCGCCACCGCCACCTCGTGCTGATCGATAAACGCGGACGACTCCCCCGTGCCCAGGAACGCGTCGGCTGCCAGCAAGCCGGACGGATCGGCATAAGGTTTGCCGATTGCATCGGCCTGCGCGGCGGTCTGCACCACCCCCTGGGTGTTGAGGATGACCAGGTTTTTCAGCGCACTGACCTGGTTTAGCTGCACGTAGAGCGACTGCGCATCGACGTTGACCAGGATATAGCCGGATAACCCTTCGATATTCTTGCGCAGGGGATATACATACGATAGATAATACACCGTCTGGTTGGTGCCGCCCGTCATGTTGGGCAGTTTCGCGCCGTACACGTTCTGCCAGCCCGCGGCGGTAACGCCTGCGGTGACGGCGTCCAGATCCGCATAATGGAAATTGTCCGCTTCAAAACGCGTTTTTTCCGAAGAGTATATGACGTCGTTGTCGGTATCGTACACCCATACGCTGTCTACGATCTTGTTGGCGGAGGCATAGCTGTTGAGCATGTCCATGTACTTGATGCTGCGAAGCGCGCTTTCGGTACGGTCCAGCGGATAGCCGAGCGTTTCGGTTTGCTGGTTCAGCAATATGGTAAGCGACAGATTGACCGCGGTATCCGTCCACGTTTCCAGAAGGTTCTTGGTAAACTCCAGCGCCGCCTGGGCGCGCGTATTGGCGTCTTTGCGCAGGGAATCGGCCTGGCGAACGTTGAGGATCACCATGGTGATGATCAGCGGAATGAACAAAATGCATAGATACGATGTGAGAAGGCGCACAAAAAGCCTGCTGTTGGCCGGGCCGAGCGGGAGCCGAGACTTCATGCGTACCCCTTCGTTTCATCGATCTATAACCGTATGCGTTCTCTTTGCTGACCCTATTATACCGCATCCCCTGCCACTTCCAATAGGCTGTTTGCCGCTAAACTGTCTGATATGGTCGGTTTTCATCAGATAACGATCATTTATGGGATAGAGTATCATTTCCGATAATCAGGCTTCAATTCTGATTTTTTGATCCTTGAAGGCGCTACGGTTTACGCCGTATGGCTTTGCCGCACATTGACCGCGCGCGGCCGGTATACCGGCGTTCCGGCGGCGCGCCTTTCGTTTTCTATGTGGGATATGGTGCGATATCTTCCGGATGATCAAATACTAATCAATACAGATAGGTTTGATCAATTCCGTCAATGTTCAACGGGCATCGGCTATGCTATGGTTTTTGTAACGGCTCCCAACAACCGCATCCGGCCCGGCGCCTATTCAGGCGGACCTTGTCTGCCGCAATCCCGAAGGAGTGAACCACGTGAAACAACCCCCTCCCAACCCCCTTGGACCCGCCAGAACCGGCAAAGGGTTTTCCTTCTATATAAAGCGTGACTGGCGGTTATACCTGATGCTGGTGCTCCCCGTGATCTTCTACCTGATCTTCCGCTATTACCCCATGTACGGCATCACCATCGCCTTTCAGAAATACAACATATTCAAAGGCGTGCTGGGCAGCGAATGGGTGGGATTTGACAATTTCGCCTTCGTATTCAAAATGCGCGATTTTATGCTGGCGCTGAAGAACACGCTGCTGCTGAACTTCATGGATCTGCTGCTGGGCTTCCCGGTACCCATCATTCTGGCCATCATGCTCAACGAAATCCGCTCCATGCCCGTGCGGCGGATATCGCAGACGTTTTTGTATCTTCCGCATTTCCTCAGCTGGGTGATCATCGGCGGCATGGTGCTGGAGATCTTCGCGCCGACGATCGGGCTGGTGAATTCCACGCTGCTCAAACTGGGCTGGATCCGCGACAACATCCCGTTCTTGACCGACGGCACCCACTGGCGCTTTACGTACGTGCTGGTGGGCATCTGGCAGAGCATGGGCTGGGGTACGATCCTCTACCTTGCGGCCATCACGCACATCAACATGGAGCTGTTTGAGGCGGCGCGCATCGACGGCGCGAACAAGCTGCGGCAGATCTGGCACATCACGCTGCCGGGTATCCGCCCGACGATCGCCATCCTGTTGATCCTCACCGTCGGGCAGATGATGAACATCGGGTTTGACCGCCCCTTCGTGATCGGAAACACCATGGTGCAGGATTACGGCGACGTCATCTCCACCTTCGTTTACCGCGCCGGTATCAAAAACGCGCAGTTCGCGCGCGCTACGGCGGTCGGTTTATTCCAGTCCGTGATCGGGCTGCTCATGATCATCCTGGCGAATTTCATCACGCGCAGGCTTGGCGAGCAGGGCATCTGGTAAGAAAGGAGACCGATTTTATGACTGCAATCACAGAAAAACTCGCACACAGGGATAAGAAAAAGTTCTCCGTCCACCAGTTGATCCTGATCGTCATCGTGATGCTGTTCGTGCTGATCTGCGTGCTGCCGTTTCTCAACGTCATCGCCGTTTCGCTCAGTTCGAAATCCGCCATCCTGCGAGGCGACGTGATGTTTGTGCCCATTGATCCCACGTTTCTTGCGTACCGGGCGATTTTCAGCGATGAAACGCTGTTCACCAGCCTTTGGTTTACCGTGAAGATGACGGTCATCTATACCGCGATGGCCATGGTGCTGACGATTTTGCTTGCGTATCCGCTGACGAAAAAGCGGCTCAAGGGGCGCACGTTCTTCCTTTTGTTCACCGTGTTTACGATGTATTTCCAGGGCGGGACGATCCCCACGTACTTAAGCGTGAAAAGCCTGGGGCTGATCGATACCATGTGGTCGCTCATCCTGCCGGGCGCGCTGGCTACGTACAACATGGTCATTCTCAAAAGCTTCTTTACCGCCATCCCCCAGGAGCTGGAGGAGGCCGCGGTAATCGACGGCGCGACGGACTTTCAGGTGCTGGTGCGCGTGTACCTGCCCCTCTCGCTTTCGTCCATCTGCACGTTGTCCCTGTTCTACGCGGTGGGCCGGTGGAACGGATTTTCCGACGCCCTGTACTACATCACAGACCGCAGCCTGCAGCCATTGCAGCTGAAGCTTTACAACATCATCAAAGGCTCGACGACGATCGACATGAGCGCCATCGAAGGCGGCGCGGCACAGGCGGCGACGGAGGTTTCCGCTTCCATCGAATCCGCGACGATCATCTTTGCGACGCTTCCCATTTTGCTGATTTACCCCTTCGTGCAGCGTTATTTCGTGAAAGGCGTTACCATCGGCGCGCTGAAAGGCTGAACGAACGCACCGTATTCCTCCGCGCCAAGCGCGGTGAATAAATCCCCGGAAAAAGAAAAGGAGAGATCTGCCATGAAACGTACCCTTACCCTGCTTCTGGCCGTATGCATGCTGCTGGGGCTGCTGCCCGGCATCGCAGCCGCGGACGACGGCTGGATCACACTGCGCGTGGAACTTTTCGACCGCTCCACCCAAGGTTTCAACATCGCGGACAACATGCAGCTTCGCTACATCCAGGAGAATTTCGGCGATCCCAACCACATCAAAGTGGAATTCGTGCCCGTACCCCGCTGGAGCGAGACGGAAGTGCTCAACACCCTGCTGGCCGGCGGAACCGCCCCGGATATCTGCTTTACGTACGACTCCGCGCTGATTCAGCAGTATATCAGCATGGACGGGCTGTATCCGCTGGACGAACTGATTGCGCAGTACGGCCAGAACCTGACGGCGCTTTTGGGCAGCGTTCTTTCCTACGGCCAGAATGACGTGCTGGACGACAGCGGCAACCGCGTGCTCGACGAGAACGGCAATAAGAAAACCGTGCAGCTTTACATTCCCGCGCTGCGCACCTCCACCGCCAAGCTCGGCGGCGTCATCCGCGGCGACTGGCTGGAGAAACTCGGCATGGAAGTGCCCACCAACATCGACGAGTGGGTGGCCTATCTCTACGCTGCCAAAGAAGCCAACCTCGGCGGCACGGTGACCGTGCCGTACGCGATGAACCTTTTCCCCAACGCCCCGCTGTTTGCCAGCGACCTGATCATCGACAACTTCATCGATTTCTCCCAGACCTCCGCCGAAGACTGGGCCTGCGTTTACCACAGCATGCTGCCCGGCGCCAAGGAAGGCTTCCGGCTGCTCAACCAGCTGTATAACGACGGCCTGATCTCCGAGAACTTCGCCATCGACACCAACGCCGAAGTGCGCAAATCCCAGATGGTGCAGGGAAACACCGGCTTCTACATCGAAGCGGCCACCCAGGTTTGGATCGCGGGCGACGACCTGGCCAGAGAAATGGCCAAGAACGTCGAAGGCGCCTACTGGCTGCCGGCGAACTGCTTTAAAAACGCAGACGGTTATACCCTGCATCCCCAGTATGCCGCCAACGGCATCGGCATCTTCGTTCCTTCCTGGGTGAGTGAAGACGTAGCCAAGGCTGCCGTCATGTACCTGGACTGGATGAGCGTTTTTGAAAACCTATTCTTCCTCCAGCACGGCGTACAGGGCATCAACTATATGGACGTCACCGAAGACGGCATCTGCTATAACGCCAAATCCGGCGACGACGTACCCGACGAATACAAGATGAGCGGCGACGTGACCGTGATTATGAACGGCGCGTACTATGGTTCGGACGAGCTGAATACGAAGGCCGCTTCGCTGTACTACACAGGGTTTGAGGAAGTTGCGGAAGAAGCCACGCTGTACTCGCTGACCGACGGCTATGTTCCCATCACCTTCACCGCAACCATCAACGCCGAAGCGGATTACGGCCAGCTCGTGCTCGCCAAGCAGGCAGAACTGTTAACCAACGTTCTCACCTGCAAACCCGAGGATTTTGACGCCGTGTTCGAAGCGTCCAACCAGGCCATTTTGGACGTCGGCGGCGCGCAGATCATCGAAGAACGCCGTGTGGCTTTCCAAAACGGCGACTACCTCGGCGACTATCCGCCGGATGTGCTGGGTAAATAAGCACGCCGCGGCTGCCCGCAGCGCAGGGCGCAGAACGCGCCTTCGCTTCTGACAGCGCTGCGCATCCTGCCCCCCCTATCCCGGCAGCGGTTTGTCTGCCGCCGAACAGCAGCCCTATGGGCTGCTGTTTGTGCAGACCGCTGACAAACTATGTTTAGAGGCGGGATGACAGCCTGTTTAAAAGGCCGCATATGCTAGGAACCAAGCGCGGTGTGGGCAGCCGAGGTGAGCGTGTGTTCAGTGAACACCACAGCGAAGCTGTGAGCGAA
>CAYRPW010000142.1:0-6232 GCA_964426145.1 uncultured Oscillospiraceae bacterium | reverse complement strand
GGTCGCCAGCGCGTTTCCCGCGAGCACGGCGTGAACGTATCCGTGGCTGACAAGGCCGGCCATGGCCCGGCGGGAATCGAAATCGAACGCGACGGCGGGGCCCAGCACCCAGACGATCGTACCGTGATCGCGGTCGTGCCGCAAAATCTCATACAGCTCGTCATAATCCCTGGAAAAGGAAGTTTCCCTGGATTTCGTGGTGCGGAACGCAAAATGCTGGCCGCGGCCGCTTGCAGTTTGAAACGCCGTATAATCCGTATACACGCCGTTGGAGAGGTCTTCTTCCCGGCCGATCACCACGGGATCGCCGCAGCGCACCCGCCTTGCTTCCGTCGCAACGGGGCAGCCGTCCCGGATCACAACGGCGCAGTCCATACGCGGCGCGCTGATCAGGCGCCATTCGTCCGCGATTTTAAAGTATTCGGGATAGATGTTCGTCGCATAATACCCGTCCGGCAATACGCCGTCGGCGGGGGCGGGTAGGGTGCGCACCTGCGGCGCGGCAGCAAATTCTTCTTTGGTAAAATCCGGCGGGGTATACGCGGGCAATGTGAACAAGGGCGGCACCTCCCGTTGGACACAGCAATACAAGCATGCACGCACCGTACGGCTGCGCAGTTGCCGGACTCCGGGCAGATCCCGCGGTTTGCACAGGCGCAAAGCAAAGCTGTGATCGATGTGACTAAGTATACAATGGGTGCATATCGTTTGCAATGGGGCGGCGGGATCGCCGCCGACTTTATCTTGCGTAGTTTGCTTCGATCGCCTGAATGCGTTCAAACAGCATGCGATTGACGGGCACATCCAAGCCGTGTTTCCCGGCAAAGGCGAGCACGGCTCCGGAGAATAACGCGACCTCTGTGGGGCGTTTGGCTTCCACATCCTGCCGCATGGAAGGCTTTGAGCCGGGGTTCAGGGTTTTGATCACGTCAAGCCAGAAATGCAGATCGATTTCTGTCAAATGCACGCCTTCATAGGCGGATAAGGCGATCACTTCCCGCATGGCGGCGATCATCGTGTCCCGCTGCTCGCCGGGAGGCTGGATCGCGCCGTAGTCCGGCCCGAACACCGCCACCGTTTGATTCACCCCTGCGTTGAGCATGAACTTGCCCCACATGACCTTGCCCATCTCCGTGCTGATCTCGTACGGGCAGCCGGTGCGCGCGAAAAAGCGCGCGATTTTCTGCACGGGCAGGGTCGGCTCGCCGCCGATATGGGTGCCGATACACAGCCGCCCTGTATGCTGATAGGTGAGCCGGTTTCCTTCCTTGACCGCGTCCATGCCAAACGCCACGCAGTCCACCACGGCTTCCCTGCCGTATACCGCAGCGATCTCCGCTTCGCTGCTGATGCCGTTGAGAAGCGATACGATCAGCGTGTCCGGCCCGACGTGACCGCGCATACTCCGGATGGCTTCCTGCAGCTGCATGGCTTTTACCGCCACCAGGATCAAATCGGCCGCAGGGACCGTATCGTGGGTGGAAACATATTGAAAATCACAGAATTCCCCGTTGGCGCGTACGCCGTCCCTGCGGTAACGGGCAATGCGTTCCGGGTCCGCAAGGATACGCAGGTTTTCCTTGGGCATCGCGCGGGAAAGCAGCTGGCCGAATAACGTGCCAAGCGCCCCGAGGCCGATGATGGTCACCGTTTCAATTTCCCTGGCTCCGCCTGTGCCGGGCATAGACATCAAGGAACACTCCTAATCGAGCCGGAGCGTTCTCGCACCGGCAGCGGTTCATTTCGCTCCATCATCATACCTTGCGGGGGATTGTCTGTAAAGAGAGGCAAAACCATGAAACGCCGTAAACGTAGCTTTGGACCAAGAACCGCGGAAGATTGCCCATGTGCTTGCGAAACGTACGGGTACGGGGTATAATACAGCACACAGACAAGCGATACGACGGACAACACTCCTCTCGGCTTTCAGGCGGTGCAGCGGATGGCGGGATAGGTTACATAAGAAAGTTAAAGGTTTAACAATATACGGTCGGAGGATTCGGCAATGAGCAAAAAAGGCAAGGTATTACTCATCCTCGTAGCACTGATTGTGATTCTGGCCACAGCGGTGGCAGCCGTGATCACGATTTCGGAGCGTAATCTGCGCGCACTGGCAACGGTTACGCTGGAGGAATTTGACCTGTCACAGATACCGGACGGCGAATTTATCGGCAAACACGGCGCGTTCCCGGTTTCCGCGGAGGTTGAGGTGACGGTGAAGGATCACCAAATCACCGCGATCGCTTTAATCAAGCACGCAAACGGGCAGGGTTCGGACGCCGAAGTGATTCCCCAGCGGGTGGTGGACACGCAAAGCCTTCTTGTGGATACGGTTGCGGGCGCTACGTACTCCAGCAAGGTCATTTTACTTGCCATTCAAAACGCATTGCGCAATGCGGTGGGGGAATAAAGAAGCACCGCGTTATACGGCTTCGCTCAGCCTTTTCAGAATTCTGAGCACCAGGAACGTAATCCACCGCGAGGGCTGTTTCTTCTGTCCGAAATCCCATTCCTTCCAGGCCAGCCAAACGGATTCGGGGGTATACCGGCCTTCGGCGTCCGCCTTGGAACGGATGACTGCAATCATCTCCGACAACCGGGGGTCATTGCGCAGCCAGGGCATTTGCGACAGCGCATCGGCAACGTGCAATATATCATACCAGATGAACGGCGCTTTCAGTTTCCTGAAGTCTGTTCCCATGTGAAACAGAAACGGGGATAACGTACGGCTGTGCTTCCACAAATGAAGCAAACATTCCGCGCCGGTATGCAGCGCGGTTTGATTTTTGGTTTCGGCCTGCAGCAGCGCGTACAGCATGAGAAGCGTCGCATAGGGGCAGGGGTCCGTTTTTTTGCCCGGGCCTTTGAAGCGACCGAGCGCGGGCGAAGCGGCGCACGGGAAACCGAACGCCGCCGCGCAAGCCGCCAGCGCTTGCGCTCCCTTCTCCAGCCTTGCGTCGGCCACGCCGATTTTTTTGAGCGCGTAGTACAAACGCGGCGCGTCGCATAACATCCATGCCCATTGATCCTCGCCTGTGCCCCCGAAAACTTTCGGCACGTTCATGAAAACCTCCGGCACGCCCTGCTGCGATAGATGCGCCGTGATTTTCTCCGCAATTTCGGCCATGCCGGGATCATCCAACGTCAACCCGAGATCGGCCAGAAACGCCAGCTTATGAACGGGCAGATCCGCTTTTTTATGGTTGCTCAACACGCCGCCGGGCCAGTGGCCGAGCTCGCGCATCAGGCCTTGCACCTCCGGCTGCGCAAGCATAGCCGCCTTGGCCTGTTTTACGTCGCCGCTGCTTTCCGGCTGATCCAGCAGATCTGCGAGCGTGCGGTATACGACGTATGGTTCGCCCGATAGAAGCCATTGGATGGTGTCCGTCATACGCATCCTCCCAACGCGGTGCTTATCCGTTGATTTCCGTGTTTTCCGGCCTTCTTCTTCATCGTATCATCGGAGAAAGGCGGGTCCGCGGTCGCCTGCTGATCGCAGGTATTCAGCTCGCTGCGGAAACCGCTCGCCAGGCAGGTTTCCCGCCTCATCGTATGAACCGCACGATATCACCATGCCTGTCGAACTCCTCGTCGGCGCGCTTGGCGCGCTCGCCTGGAAACGCCAGCCGCGGCGGCTGCTCATACCACGACGATTTCCACACCCGCATCCCGCAGCGCCGAAAGCAGCGCGCCCTGCGGCTGCGTATCGGTGATCATCACGTCAATCCGCCGCAGATCGGCTGTTTTACAGAGATAGTAGAGGTTCATCTTGCTGGCGTCGCACAGCAGCATGTGCTTTTCGCTGGCATCCAGCATGCAGCGCTTGATATCGGCCTCTTCGGGCACGCTTTCCCAAAGCCCTTCGGGGGTCAGCCCGCGGCAGGAAACGATGCTCCACGTTCCGTGATGATCCCGCAGGAACGCTGCGGCGTCCACGCCGGCCAGCGAGGCGGAGTTCTCGCGCAGCATGCCGCCCGTGCACAACACGCGCCTGCCCGAAACGGCGAACGCCTGCACGGTTAACAAGCCGCTGGAGATGATCGTCAGCGACCCCGTATCGCGCAGCGCTTCGCTTAAAGACAGCACCGTGGTGCTCGCGTCCAGTATCAGCGTGTCGCCGGGCGATATATACCGGGCTGCTGCGCGCGCAATGGATTGCTTTTCCGACATGCGTTCCATTTGCCGAAACAAAAGCGGCAGGTCCTGCATGCTTTGCAGTGGCAGCGCCGCTCCGCCGTGCGTCCGCCTGATCCGGCCTTCCTCCTGCAAGATCTGCAGATCACGCCGCAGGGTTGCGCCGCTTACGTACAGCTCTTTGGCAAGCGTTTCGACGGTCGCCAGTTTCCGTTCTTCCAACAAAGAGATGATTTTCTCCCGCCGTTCTAATGGAATCATCCGTTTTCCTTTCATAAGATGCGCAAATGTTCAATTCAATTGCGCAATTGTGCGTCCGCGCGCAAAATATAGGGATATAATGGACAAAAATGCGTAATCTCAGTATAATAAAGCTGCATTATGATGTCAATACGGACGACATGATGGATGGAGGTATACAATGGCGAATCAGGTGCTGCTGCCCCAGATGGGTATATCGGAGGAAAGCGCCGTGGTCGGCGAATTTTTTGTGAAGGTCGGCGATCCCGTGCAGGTCGGAACCCGGCTGTTTGCAATTGAAACCGGCAAAAGCGTTTTTGATGTGGAAAGCGAACTGGAAGGGGTCGTGCTCGCGCTTTTATGCGAGGCGGGGGATGAACTGCCGATCAAAGCGCCTGTGATGATCGTAGGCCAGGCGGGAGAAACGTTCAGCGCGCAGCCGGGCAAGGCGCAGCCGGAAAAACGGGATGAACCCGCGCCCGTGCAGGCCGCCGCGCAAGGAAAACCAGAACAGCCCGCCGCTACCCAGGCAATGCCAGCGCAGGGCCGCGAAGCGCTGATCTCGCCCCGTGCGCGCGCCCTTGCGCAGAAGGCGGGGGTCGATCCTTCCATGGCAAGCCCCTCGGGCGCGGAGGGCATGATCACCGAACGCGATGTGAAAGCGCTGCTGGACTCCGGGATCACCGCCGCCCCGTCTGCCGGCGTTGCGGAACCGGCGCAGGCAGCGGCCGGGTTCTCGCCCGACTATAAGGACGTTCCTCTCACCACCATGCGCAAAACCATCGCGAAGACGATGATGATGTCCCTGCAGTCCATGGCGCAGCTTACGCATACCGCAAGCTTCGATGCTTCCGATATTCTTTCGTACCGCCAGAAATGCAAAGGGCAGGAGAACACCAAAGGCATCACCCTTGGCGACATGGTGCTCTATGCGGTGACCCGCACCCTGAAGAGCTTCCCGGAAATGAACGCCCACCTGATGGAAAAGTCCATCCGCCAGTTCAGCGGCGTTCATCTGGCCGTCGCGGTCGATATCCCGGCGGGCCTGGTCGTTCCCGTGATCCGCGACGCGGATCAGCTGAGCCTTCTGCAGATTTCCGAGGAGACCAAGCGCCTGGCCGAAGCCTGCCGCAAGGGCACGATCGCGCCGGAGCTTCTCACGGGCGGCACGTTTACCGTATCCAACCTCGGCAACCTGGGCATCGAGAGCTTTACGCCGATCATCAATCCCCCGCAGGTGGGCATCCTCGGCGTGAATACCATCACGCTTAGGCCCCGCAGAGCGTTAAACGGAACCGTAAGCTATTACGATTGCATGACGCTTTCCCTGACCTACGATCACCGCGCCGTAGACGGCGCGCCTGCCAGCCGTTTCCTGCAGGC
This sequence comes from uncultured Oscillospiraceae bacterium, assembly GCA_964426145.1. Lineage (GTDB taxonomy): Bacteria > Bacillota > Clostridia > Christensenellales > Aristaeellaceae > CAXXOK01. The sequence continues at coordinate 475 of CAYRPW010000142.1, read as the reverse complement.
GCTGTGCAAGAACCTCGAATCTTTTTCCTTGCTGCTGGGAGGTGCGCAGGCATGAGCGATATCCGTTATGATCTGATCATCCTGGGCGGCGGCCCGGCAGGGTACCGCGCGGCGGAGCGCGCCGCGCATGAAGGCCTGAACACGCTGCTGTTTGAAAAGCGCGCGCTTGGCGGCGTGTGCCTCAACGAGGGCTGCATCCCCTCCAAAACGCTTCTGTATTCCGCGAAAATCTATGATTACGCCAAAGGCGGCGGAGAAAAATACGGCGTCACCTGTGAAAACGCGAAGCTGGATCATGCCGCGGTGCTGCGCAGGAAGCAGAAGATCGTTAAAAAACTCACCATGGGCATTGCCGCGCAGCTGAAAGCGGGCAAGGTGACCGTGGTGCAGGAGGAAGCGGAAATCGCAGGCCGCACGGACGGCGGATACAAGGTGATCGCCGCAGGCACGGAGTACGCAGGCGCCCGTCTGCTGC
>CAYRPW010000141.1:0-6239 GCA_964426145.1 uncultured Oscillospiraceae bacterium | reverse complement strand
TCGCCTCGCCGGAGCGGCTGGAAAGCGAAATTCTCTGGTTTGGCCGCGGGTATGTGGAGTACATGATCCCCAATTTCCTCTCCGCGGCGCAGGAACTGCTGGAAATCCAGCTGTCCATGGAGCTTTGCTCCGAAGCGCCCGGAAGCGCGGAAGACTGGCCCAGCGATATTCATTTCCACATCAACGACCACGCGCTTGGCTATTGGACCAGCCCGGCGGATTTCGGCGCGACGCCCGGGATCTATAACCCGAAATGGTGGTTTCGCCACTGGAATCAGCACGGGCTGTACAAACTGCTGACCGTCAACGCCGCGGGCACGTTCATCGACGGCGGGAAAATCTCAAACGTCTCCGTGGGCGAGCTGGGCATTGAGCACTGCCCCAACATCACGTTTCGCCTCTCCGTGCCGGATACGGCGCAGCACGTGGGCGGGCTCACGATTTTCGGACGGTCGTTCGGCAATTACCATCAGGATATCAAGGTGAGGATCCGCTATAAAAACAAAGGAACCGCCCGCGCGGCGCAACGGGAGTAGACGATGGACACACTGACCAGTTTTCGGCTCAGCCAGGGCTTTTGCAAGCGTTTGGAAACGCTGACGATTTCGGAGATGCTCCCGTACCAGGAGCGGGCGCTGTACGACGAAATCGAAGGCGCGGAAAAAAGCCACGCGGTGGAAAACTTCCGCCTCGCCGCGCAGCAAAACGAAACCGGGCATTGCGACGGTACGTTTTACGGTATGGTTTTTCAGGACAGCGACGTTGCCAAGTGGCTGGAAGCCGCTGCGTATGCGCTGATGCACCGGCCGGACGAACGGCTTTTGGGCCGCGTGCGGGACTTGGTTACGCTGATCGGCAGGGCGCAGCAGCCCGACGGCTATTTAAACACCTATTTCACCGTCAAGGAACCGGGCAGGCGTTGGAGCAACCTGCGGGAGGCGCACGAGCTGTATTGCGCCGGACATATGATGGAAGCGGCCGTAGCGCTTTCTGAATGCATCGGCGAAACGGAGCTTTTGCGCATCATGTGCCGCATGGCCGACCATATGATCGGCCACTTCCGGGGGGAGAACGCGGATGCGTTCCCCGGCCACCCCGAGGTGGAACTTGCGCTGTACCGCCTGTACCGCTGCACGGGCGACAGCCGGTATTTAGGGCTTTCGCAGCAGTTCGTCGACGCGCGGGGCGCGACTGATTTTTACCGGCGGGAACTGTTGAAAAACCCCGCCGTGATCTGGACCAAAGAGGTGGGGGATCCCGCGTATTCGCAGGCGCATCAGCCCGTCCGCAAACAGCGCGACGCCGTAGGGCATGCGGTGCGGGCGGTGTATTTATACGCGGCCATGGCCGATCTGGCTGCGGGAACGGGCGACGAGGCCTTGAAAAACGCCTGCAAAACGCTTTGGCAGAGCATCACGCAGCGGCGTATGTATATCACAGGCGGCATCGGCTCCACGGCCATCGGGGAAGCCTTCACCGTGGATTACGATCTGCCCAACGACACCGCCTATGCCGAAACCTGCGCGGCCATCGGGCTGATCTTCTTCGCGCGCCGGATGCTTAATCTGGAAATCGCCGCAACCTATGCCGACGAAATGGAGCGCGCCCTGTACAACTGCGCGGCGGCGGGCGTTGCGCTGGACGGCCAGTCCTTCTTCTACGTCAATCCCCTGGAAGCGGTTCCCGGCATCGCGGGCGAGGCGGCCACGCACCGCCATGTGAAACCCCAGCGCGCCCAGTGGTTTGTATGCGCGTGCTGCCCGCCCAACGCGGCAAGGCTGTTTACCTCGCTTGGCCGGTATGCCTGGAGCGCGGCGGATGACATGGTCTATTCCCACCTGTTCGTTGCGGGCACGCTGGACCTCATGGCCACGCACGGTTTGAAAATCACGGTGGATACCGCGTATCCCGCCGACGGCACCGTTGTCTACCGGGTGGAAAAGGCCGTGCGGAGCCCAGGCGTAGGCCTGGCGCTGCGCATGCCCGCGTGGAGCAGGCGCACCGAAGTGCTGCGCAACGGAAGCCCCGCAAAGCCGGTGATCAAGGCGGGCTATGCGTATCTGCTGAACCTGAAGGACGGCGACGTTATATCGATGACCGTCGATATGGAACCCCGCCGCGTATACGCGTCCCCCAAGGTCGCCGCCAATTCCGGCCGGGTCGCCATCATGCGCGGGCCGCTTGTCTACTGCGCGGAGGGCGTGGATAACCAGGGCGACGTGCTTGGGCTGAAGGTTTTGCGCACGGCGCCCATCCTCACGCTGCCCGCGGACACGCTGGGGGGGCTGCCCAAGCTGCGCGTCGCGGGGAAACGCGAACAGGACGGGGAAGCGCTGTACGCCGTGCGCCGAAGCGAATCCGCCGCTTGCGACATCACCCTGATCCCGTACTTTGCCTGGGCCAACCGCGGAGTAACGCAGATGCGCTGCTTCCTGCCGGAGAAGGGATGACCCGATGATCCAAGCGTATATGGGGATCGAGCTGGGCTCGACGCGCATCAGGGCGGTCGTGGTCAACGAGGCGCACGCCGTCATAGCCCAGGGCAGCTGCGCCTGGGAAAACAGGCTGGAGAACGGCGTCTGGACCTACCCGCTGGAGGAGGTCTGGTCGGGGCTGCGGTCCGCGGTGGGCGCGGCGCTTGCGTCCCTGCGCGGGCCGGTTTCGATTGCCGGGCTTGGCGTTTCGGGCATGATGCACGGCTATATGCCCTTCGACGCGCAGGGGCGGCTTTTAACCGCGTTTCGCACGTGGCGCAATACCTTCACCGGCAAGGCCAGCATGGAGCTGTCGGCGATGTTTGGGCGCAGCGTTCCCCAGCGGTGGAGCGTCGCGCACCTCTATCACGCGGTCATGGTGCGCGAGCCGCATGTGCAGCAGATCCGCCGCATCTGTACGCTGGCGGGGTATGTGCACCACCGGCTGACGGGCGAGTTCGTCACGGGCATCGGCGATGCCATCGGCATGTTTCCGCTGGACGGGGATCGCTACTGCGAACGCTGCATGGTTCAGTTTTCGGAGATATTATCGGATTTCGGCCTGCCCTGGCATATCGGGCAGATCCTGCCCGGCATCCGCAAGGCGGGCGAGTATGCGGGCGTGCTCACGGAGGACGGGGCGCGGCTGTTGGATTCCACGGGCAAGCTGAAGGCGGGCACCCCGCTGGCCCCGCCGGAGGGCGACGCGGCCACGGGTATGGTTTCGACGAACAGCATCGCGCCGACGACGGGCAACGTTTCGGCGGGCAGTTCCATCTATTCGATGACGGTCCTGGAGAAGCCGCTCTCGCGCCCCTACCCGGAGATCGACATCGTGGCGACCCCCACCGGCAAGCCCGTTGCCATGGTGCACTGCAACAACTGCACGGCGGATATCAGCGCCTGGATGAAAACCTACCTGGAATTCTCCGGCCTGGTCGGCGCGGAGATGAACGAGGACGCGCTCTATGCCATGCTGCTCAGCAAGAGTACGGGCGGCGAACCCGATTGCGGCGGCGTCACGGTGGTCGGCTATCTGGCGGGCGAGCACGTGACGGATTTTGCCTCCGGCTGCCCGCTGGTGCTGCGCGGGCCGGGCGGCCGCTTTACCCTGAGCAACTTCCTGCGCGCGCAGGTGTATTCCGCGTTTTCCTCGCTTGCCATCGGCATGCGCATCCTGCGCCGGGAGAACGTGACCATCAGCCGCATCACGGCGCACGGCGGCTTTTTCAAAACGCCGGAGATCGGCCAGCAGTACCTGGCGGACGCCGTGAACGCGCCCGTGGCCGTGATGGAGAACGCGGCGGAGAGCGGCGCGTACGGCATGGCGCTGCTGACGGCGTTCCGCGTGAAAAGGGACGCCGGGGAAACCTTGGAAAGCTATCTGGACAACCGCGTGTTTGCGGAGGCGCGGCGTGACGTGATCGCGCCCTGCGAGGAAGGCGTGAAGGGGTTCCAAACCTACCTCCAGCGCTTTGAACGGGCGCTTCTGGTGGAGCGCGCCGCCGTGAACGGGAAGTTTTCCGAGCTGTAAACGAAACGCCTGCCACCCGCGGCTCTTTGGAGGCGCGCCGGTGCGCGAACGATGGAAATTGAGGAGAATGCGTATGCTCCAGTACCATGAAAACCCGGAAACGCTGCATGTGAATACCCTGCCCACGCGCGCGTATATGATCCCGTACCCGGATGCGCAAAGCGCGATGCGGGGCGGGCGGGAAACCTCCCCACGCGTCACCATGCTTTGCGGTACGTGGGAGTTTGCCTATTTTCCCTGCGCCGAGGAGATGCCGGAAACCGTGCGGTATACGCACACCATCCCCGTACCTTCGGTGTGGCAGCTGCACGGGTTTGACCGGAACATGTATGTCAACGTGCGCTATCCGTTTCCGTTTGATCCGCCGTTCGTACCGGCGGAAAACCCGGCGGGCGCGTATCGCAGGCGCTTTTCCCTGCGCAAGCGGGCTAACGTCCGGTATCATCTGCACTTTGAAGGCGTGGACAGCTGCCTGTACCTGTATGTGAACGGGGCGTTCGCCGGGTTTTCGGAGGTTTCGCATTCCACCAGCGCGTTCGATGTGACCGATCTTCTGTCAGACGGCGAAAACACGCTGGAAGCCCGCGTGCTCAAGTGGTGCTTCGGCAGCTATCTGGAGGATCAGGATAAGTTCCGCATGTCCGGCATTTTCCGGGACGTGTACCTGCTGGAACGCCCCGAGGCGCGCGTGGAGGACTTCGCCGTGACCACCGCGCTTACACCGGGCGGGGCGGAGGTTGCCGTACGGCTGGAAACGACCGTGTCCGTGCCGGAGATTTGGCTTGCGCTGTATGCGCCGGACGGCGCTTTGCTGGGCCGGAAACCGGCGAAGGAAAGCGCGGTGTTTTCCGTAGAAAATCCCTTGTTATGGACGGCGGAAACGCCGAACCTGTACACGCTGGTCATCGAAGCGCAAGGGGAGACGATCGCCCAGAAGGTCGGCATCCGCGAGGTCAAGGTGCAGGGCGGCGTGCTGTGTTTGAACGGCAGCCCGATCAAGCTGCACGGCGTGAACCGCCACGACAGCGACCCGGAAACCGGGTTTGCCATCACCCCGGCGCAGCTCCTCCGCGATCTTACGGTGATGAAGCGGCACAACGTCAACGCCATCCGCACCAGCCATTACCCCAATTCTCCCTGGATGCCGGAGCTTTGCGACGCGTACGGTTTTTACCTGATTTCCGAAAGCGATATCGAATCCCACGGCACGGTGGAGCTTTATGGCGAACGGCCCTTGCAGGGCGAAAGCCTGAAACGCAAGTTCAGCATCGTACCCCGGGAGCCGATGTTTGAGGAAGCGATTTTGGACCGCGTGCGCCGAAACGTGCTGCGCGACCGCAACCACGCCTGCATCCTGTTCTGGTCGCTGGGCAACGAGGCGGGGTACGGCCCGGCCTTTGAAAAGGCGGGGCGGTGGGTGAAAGCGTGCGATCCCACGCGGCTGCTCCACTACGAAGGCGCGTTCTACGCCCAGGCGGACAGCGATACCTCCATGCTGGACGTCGTCAGCCGCATGTACCCGCCGCTGCAGGACATCCGGGACTACTTCGACCATCACCGCGACCCCCGCCCGCTGGTGCTGTGCGAATACGTGCACGCCATGGGCAACGGCCCGGGCGGCGTGCGGGAATACCGGGAGCTGATGGACAAGTACCCCGGTTTCTGCGGCGGGTTTGTGTGGGAGTTCTGCGATCATGCCATCGACGCGGGCGCTGCCCCCGACGGAAGGCGGATGTACCGCTACGGCGGAGATTCCGGCGAAACCCTGCACGACGGCAATTTCTGCGTGGATGGGCTGACCTACCCCGACCGCAGGCCGCATACGGGCTTTTTGGAGTTTAAAAACGCGGTGCGTCCGCTGCGCGCCGACCTCGTGCCTTCGGACGGCGTTGCTGTCAAGCTGACCAATTGTCTGGATTTTCTCCCGGCAAACGCGGCGGCCCGGCTCACGTACGAGCTGGTTTGCGACGGGCGGGTGATCGCGCAGGGCGACAGGGAACTGCCCCCGATACCGCCGCGCCAAAGCGCGGAAATCCGCCTGCCGCTTTTGGTTCCCCAAAGCGGCGCGGTGCTTTTAAATCTGGTTTACCGCGCCGTGCGGGAGCTCCCGCTGGTACCCGCGGGGCATGCGCTTGGGTTTGATCAGCTTACGCTGCGCGAGGCGCGGGTACAGCCCGTTCTGCCCCGGAGGCCGGGCGGAGAGCTTCAACTTGCGCAAACCGATACGCACT
>CAYRPW010000140.1:0-6267 GCA_964426145.1 uncultured Oscillospiraceae bacterium | reverse complement strand
TCCGGCGCGGGTTATGTAGGCGGCAAAGTCACCGTGACTGTGCAAAACACGGGCGAATTCGATGCCGACGAAGTGGTGCAGGTCTACGTAAAGGATCACACGTCTCCCGACGCCGTGAAAAACCACAGCCTGTGCGCGTTCCGGCGCGTGACGCTTAAGGCGGGGGAGAAACAAACCGTCACGCTTCCGATCGCGGCGGCGGCTTTCCAGGCCATCGGCGCGGACGGCAAACCCACCAACCTGGGCAAGCGCTTTACCCTCTACGTGGGCGGCAGCCAGCCGGATAACCGCAGCGTACAGCTTACGGGGCAAAAACCGCTGGAAATCGCCGTCGAGGTTTGACGGTTGTCAACAGACTGAAGCGTTGACAATCGGTAAACCTTGTGATACGGTATACGGGTAGAACCCAGTGATGGCTTCTTCGGGGCAGGGTGAAATTCCCTACCGGCGGTCAAAGCCCGCGAACCTTGCGGAGTTACTCTGCAAGGCCGATTCGGTGGAAATCCGAAGCCGACGGTAAACGGCGTATGCCGCAAGTCCGGATGAGAGAAGAGCAACCTCTGTTAAAACAGCAGTTGCCCCTGATGAATGAAACCATCGGGGGCAATTTTTGTGAGGGGTGATCGAGGCAAGCAACATTCCCCGCTTTGGCGGGATTGCGGGCATCTTCGCATGCAGCGAACCTTGCGGTAGCGCCGCTACAGCTTCGGTTCGCTTCAAGCAAATCTGCCGCGCACTACCGCCAAATCAGGAAACGCGCTTACCTCAATCACCCCTCAAAAGACGGAGGAAACGTTATGCAGGCTAACCGGAAATTTTTCACCACCCAGCGGCTGACCTTGATCGCCATCCTCGGGGCGATTTCCATCGTGCTGTTCCTGCCGCCGCTGCAAATCACCATCGTGCTGTTTTATAAACTCGATTTCTCCAACATTCCCGTGCTGCTGGGCACATTTGCCATGGGCCCGCTGACGGGGGCAGCGATCCTGTTTCTCAAAAGCGCCGTCGGTATCCTGTTCAGCTCGTCGCTGGGCGTGGGTGAGCTGGCGGATTTCCTGATGGGGCTTTCCATGCTTCTGCCCGCGGGTTTAATCTACCGACAGCAAAAATCCCGTAAAAGCGCGATCCTCGGCATGGCGGCCGGCGCAGTGGCGGCAACGGTTGCGGGCATTCTGCTCAACGCATTCCTGCTCATTCCGTTCTACGCGGCGGCGTTCGGTATGCCGGTGGAAACGATCATCGGCATGGGGCAAAGCTTGATCCCGAGCGTCGATACCGTTTGGGAATTCGTGCTTTTGATTACCGGGCCGTTCAACGTGCTCAAGTGGACGGCGATCAGCGTCGTCGGCGGGCTGATCTACAAGCCGCTGTCGCCTGTGCTGCACGGGAAAAAGCGTTTACCGTAACACTGGGAAGGGATGGGTCGGCTCACATGCCCATATTGTGTACGCATTCCGCAGCGGAAACCAAAGCGCTTGGCGAAGCGCTGGCCGGGCAGCTTCTGCCCGGCGACGTACTGTTGCTGCGGGGTGATCTGGGCGCGGGCAAGAGCGAGCTGACCCGGGGAATCGCCCGCGGGCTGGGCATTCAAGGCCACGTTCCCAGCCCGAGTTTCACCATTTTGCAGGTGTATGAGGACGGCAGGCTGCCGCTGTACCACTTCGACTGGTACCGGATCGCGGACGCGCAGGAACTGTATGAGCTTTCTGTGGACGAGTATCTGTACGGCGGCGGCGTGTCCGTGATCGAATGGCCGGACATGGGGCTGGAAGTCCTGCCGGAAACCTACCTTTCGATTACGCTGTCCGCCACCGGGGAAACCGGGCGAGCGCTTTCCTTTGCCCCTGCCGGAGGGTTTCACCCGCTGGATTATACCGAACTGGAGGCGAAGCCATGATCATTCTGGCCGTGGATACGTCCGGCCCCGTTTGCGGCGTTGCGCTTTCCCGGGACGGGCAAATCGCCTACGAAGGCGTTGCGGTCAACAAGCACACCCATTCCGCAAGCCTGCTGCCGATGATCGACGAAGCACTCAGGCGTACCGGCCTTGCCGTGCAGGCCGTGGACCGCTTCGCCGCCGTGGTCGGCCCCGGCTCGTTTACCGGGGTCCGGATCGGCGTGAGCACCGTCAAGGGCCTGGCGCACGGCGCGGGCAAACCCTGCGCGGGCGTAAACGCTCTGGAAGCGCTCGCGGCGGGCATCCCGCAAACGGACGCGCTGATTTGCCCAATCCAGGACGCACGCGCCGGGCAGGTGTACGGCGCCGCGTTTCAAAGCGGCATGCCGCCCGTGCGCGTGCTTGCCGATAGGGCCGCGAAGCTGGACCAGTATCTTTCCGATGTGCTTACGCAGGCAGGCGAAAACCAGAAACTGCTGTTTGTGGGCGACGGCGTTGCGCCCTATCAAAGCGCTTTAACGGAGGCTCTGGGCAGCCGCGCCGTGTTCCCGCCCGCGCATCTCTCGTTCCTCAGGCCGTCGGCCGTTGCCATGCTTGCGGCGTTTTCCGCGCCCGTTGATTATCTCACGCTGATGCCGCTGTATCTGCGCGCGCCGCAGGCCGAACGCGCCCGGAAAGGTTCGGCATGATCATCCGCCGCATGACCGGGGCAGACGTGAAGGCCGTGTTTGCCATCGAACTGGATACGTTCTCCGTGCCGTGGCCGGAGGCCAGCTTTCATCACGAGATGAACGAAAACCCCGCCGCGCGCTACCTCGTGGCGGAGGGCGGCGACGGGGAAATTTTGGGCTACGCAGGCGCGTGGCTGATTTTCGAGGAAGCCCATATCACCAATATCGCAGTCAAACAGGCGTACCGCGGGCAGGGCATCGGCCGGAAGCTGACGGAAGCGCTGATCCAGTACGCCGCGAATTACGGCGTGCAGTATATGACGCTGGAGGTGCGCAAGTCAAACCTCACTGCCCAGGGATTATACCGTCAGCTGGGCTTCGAGGCGGTCGGCGTGCGCAAACGGTATTACCCGGACAACAACGAAGACGCGCTGCTGATGGTGCTATCGCATATGCCGCCCGTCGAAGACGATTTTTCCGAGTAAATCGCACGTTTCCTAGAACAAAAACAGCTCGCACTCCAGCCGCCCGTTGTACAGGCGGCGTTTTTGCGCCGCGCGGCGGCCGAAAAACCGCTCGAACGCCGGGTCGGAGCTCAGGGCGCACAGCCTCCAGCCGGGGTGGCGTTTCAGCAGATTACCAAGCTCGCGGTACAGCGTGTGGCAGTTCTCCCGGTCGGACATCCGTTCGCCGTAGGGCGGGTTGCATAAAAACACGCCCTTCTCCTGGGGCAGCCGCAGGGTGCGCAGATCCTGCACGTCCGCGGGGATGCGGTAGGCAAACCCGGCCTGTTCGGTATGCCTCTCGCAAAGCTTCACGGCTTCGGGGTCAATGTCGCTGCCGCCGATCATAAACGCGGTATCCGGGGCATAGGCCGCTTCGGCCTCCCGGCGGATTGCCTGCATGGCGTCGGCGGGCATAAAGGGATAGCGTTCGCACGCAAAGCTGCGTTTGAGGCCGCTTGCGCGGTTGGAAGCGCGGAACGCCGCCTCGATGAGGATCGTGCCCGTGCCGCAGCAGGGGTCGTACAAAGGCAGATCGGGCTTCCAGGGGGAGAGCGCTACCATCGCCGCCGCCAGCGTTTCCCGAAGCGGCGCTTCGCCGTTCCAGGTGCGGTAGCCGCGCCGGTTCAGCGCGTCGCCGCTCATGTCCAGCGTCACGCGCAGCCGGTCGGAATGGAGGGCGATATCCACGGGGTAGGGTGCGCCGGTTTCCGGCAGCCCGGACACGCGGTGCTTGTCCATCAGCCGCTGCACGATCGCCTTGTTGGCTACGGATTGGCAGTCGCGCACGCTCATCAGCTGGCTGCGTACGCACTTGCCACTGACGAGGATCGCCGCGTCCGGCTTCATGTAGGTTTCCCACGGGATTCGGTAGACTGCCTGATACAGGTCCTCAAACGTCGTCGCTTCGCATTCGGAAAGCACCATCAGCACGCGGTCGGCAGTCCGAAGCCATAAATTAGCGCGGAACGCATCCGCAAGGCTGCCTGTAAAGCGCGCGCCGCCCGCCTCGGCCTTCACCGTGATCTGCATATGCCTGAGTTCCGACGCCACGACGCCTTCCAACCCGAAAGCTGCCGCGGCGAGAAATGTATGTTCCATCGTATTCCTCCAGTTCCCCTTCAGTGTACGATGGAACGGCCGAAAAGTAAACCTCGGGATCGGGCTTTGCAGAAACCGCCGCATTGTGTACAATGGAGGCAGAGAGCGGAGGCGATGCAATTGACCGGGCAAGTGATGCTGGCCATGATGGACTACTACCGCGGGGACCCGCGCCGGGTACACCATTTCCTGAAGGTATACGGCTTCGCGCAGGCCATCGCCCACGGTGAAAACCTGGACGCGGAGACGCGCGCCGTTTTGGAAATCGCGGCGCTGACGCACGATATCGGCATCCGCAACAGCGAAATGAAATATGCAAGCGCGTCCGGCGCGCATCAGCAGATCGAAGGCCCGCCCGAGGCGGAAACGCTGCTACGCGGGTTGCACGCGGAGGAACGGCTCGTTGCCCGCGTCTGCCGGCTCATCGCCCGTCACCATACCTATACGAACATCGAAGGGCTGGACTATCAGATCCTCGTCGAGGCCGATTTTCTGGTCAACGCCTATGAGGACCGGCTCAGCGCCGCCGCCGTGGCGGCGTTTCGCCGCAAGGTGTTTCGGACGGAAACGGGCAAGGCCCTGCTGGATACGCTGTACGGCGGGCAGACCTGAGCGGGCTGTATGCAGCGCGGGTAAATTCGTGTACAATAGCGGTAGGGTTGTGTGTACGGAAGAGGTGAATGTACGATGCGTTTCTTTTTGATCGTTTTGGATTCCGTGGGCGCCGGCGAACTGCCGGACGCCGCTCAGTACGGCGACGCCGGGGCGAACACGCTTTTGCATGTCTTGGAAGCGGAAAACCCGAGCTTACCCAATCTCAAAAACATGGGCCTGTGCTCCATCGAAACCATGCCCTGCACGCCGCCCGCGGGCGCTGTGGGCGTTGCCGGCCGGGCCATGGAAAAAAGCCCCGGCAAGGATACCACCACCGGCCACTGGGAAATGGCGGGCGTACGGCTTTTGAAGCCGTTTCCCACCTTCCCCGGCGGGTTCCCGGAACCCGTGATCGCCGCGTTTGAACAGGCAATCGGGCGGAAAACTTTGGGCAACTACGCCTCCAGCGGCACCGCGATTTTGGAGGAACTCGGGGAAGAACACCTGCGCACGGGGTATCCCATCGTGTATACCTCGGCGGACAGCGTGTTCCAGATCGCCTGTAACGAGGAGATCATCCCGCTTGCAACGCTCTACGCGTGGTGCGAAACCGCGCGGGGCATGCTGCGCGGCGATTACAACGTGGGCCGCGTCATCGCGCGCCCGTTTGTCGGCAGGCAGAAAGGCGCGTTCACGCGCACCAAAGGCCGCCGGGATTTCAGCGTCGTACCCCCTGTGCCCACCGTTTTGGACGCGCTGCAGGACAACGGAATCCTGACCGTCGGCATCGGCAAGATCGAAGATATTTTCGCGCACCGGGGGCTTGCGCAAAGCGTGCACTCCGCGGGCAACGCCGCCTGCATGGACGAATGGATGCGGCTGATGCGGACCGATTTTCACGGCCTCGCGTTCATCAACCTCGTGGATTTTGACATGCTGTACGGCCACCGCCGCGATACCAAAGCCTATGCCGAAGCCCTGGAGGCGTTTGATCAAAAGCTCGGGGAGGCGCAGGCCATCGCCTGGGAGGACGACTTATTCCTCATCACCGCCGACCACGGCTGCGACCCCACCTTCGCCGGCACCGACCATACCCGCGAGCATGCCCCGATCCTTGCGTGGTCCAGGCGCATGCGCTCGTTCACACCCCTTGGCACGCGCAGCTCCTTTGCCGATATCGCCGCAACGATTGCCGAGTTGTTCGGCCTCCCGCAGCGTTTCGGCGCGGAATCCTTCGCCAGCCTATTGCAACAGGAGGAATAAAGTATGACGTATCTGGAAAAGGTGGATCGCGCGGCGGAGGCCATTCATCGCGCGTGCGGCGCGGCAGAAATCGCCGTGGTGCTTGGCAGCGGCCTGGGCGATTACGCCGAAAGGCTGACGAACCGGAAAACCCTTCCGTACCGGGAGATACCGAATTTCCCCGTTTCCACGGTGGAAGGCCACGCGGGCAACTGGCACGCGGGCGCTTTGAACGGCAAACGCGTGTATGTGATGCAGG
>CAYRPW010000139.1:0-6277 GCA_964426145.1 uncultured Oscillospiraceae bacterium | reverse complement strand
TCATCTGCAGGTAGTAGTTTTCCGGCTGCACAGCGGGGTCCCACTTGTTGCCGTCGTCCATTTCGCCCTGTTTCTTGGGCATGGAGTTGGTCAGCACATACGCGCTGTTGGCGTTTCTCCAAACCGCGTTGGCGGCGTTTTGGATCTGGTCATAGGTGCGCAGCAGGCGGCCGTTTTCCACATAATAGTCTTCGCCTTCGATGCCCCACCATACGATCTTCTGCCATTCGTCGTCGAGCATCGCTTCCATGAACGCCACAAGGCGCTCGGGGTATTCGCAGTTGACGCTGATGCCGAAGCCGCGGTTGACGTTGATGACGGAACCGTTGAGGTAGTGCTCGGTGACCTCTTTGCCGGCCTGTTCCGCCGAGTAGACGATCGGCAGGCCCTGGTAGGTGCTGTCGAACATTTCGGCGGCGCGCAGGGCGTCGGTCGCGGTCTGGAAGTCCCAGGCCTGGTCGAACATGCCGACCACCGTGCCGCTGGAGAGCTTGGCGATGTACTGGTCATAGTTCATCACGAAGGTATCCTGCGAGATCAGGCCCTTGTGGAACATCTCGTTGAGCTTTTTGTAGTAGTGCTTGGCATAGTCCTGAATGACGTATGCTTCGGTCTTGTAGTTGTTGTCGATGTCCACGATCACGTCGCCGTCGTTGGGGCGGCCCATGAGGTGCTGCACGGGGTTGAACAGGCAGAACGCGCGCCAGCTGTCGCACAGGATGACGAAGCCTTCGTTGGCGGCGCCGTTTGCATTGGTCGGGTTCGCGGCCACATAGCGCTCGATCAGGTCGAAGTACTCGTCCATCGTCTTGATCGTGGGATAGTTGTCCCAGGCAAGAACCTGTTTTTGTACGTAGAACGCCGGGCCGTTGACATAGTTCAGGCCGTAATCGTTGCTGTTGTAGTTGCGGCCGTAGTTGGGAACGATGAACAGCTCGCCGTCTTCATTCAGGAGCCGCTTGAGGTAGGGCTCGATGTGGGCGTAGAGGTTGGGGGTGTCTTCCGCGTTGATGTAATCCATCAGGTTGATCAGCGCGCCGGCCGCGATCAGCTTCTCCGCGCTGTTGCCGCCGTCCATCAGGTCGGCATAATCCTGGCCTGCGATTTTCACGCCCAGGGTTTCGTCCAGATCGCCGGCAAGGAATTCGAACTCAAACTTCAGGCCGAATTCTTCCTCGATCATTTTGAACACTTTGTTGTCGGACGTGGGCTGATCGCGCGGATCCCCACAAAAGACGGTAACGGTCAGCGGTTCGTCGGCTGCCATGGCAAACACGGGCACGGTGACCAGGCTTGCCAGCAGAGCGAGCGCCAGCAACAGGGATACGATTTTACGCATGGTTACTTCCTCCTCATTTTTCTACCGCCTCGGCGGTGGTACTGTAGGGTAAGCATACCATGGTTTCACCGCCCGCAAAATGCCCGCCGTGCAACCTGTACCCTGAGAAACTCAAGATATGGGCGGCTGCCACCTGCGTGCTGTGGCGCGTCAGGCGTAGGCCCGGTATTCGCCCGCCAGCATGAGCAGGCAGAAGAAATACAGGCAATTGTCATAGTAACGCCTCTCGCCCTTGCGCGGCGGCGTGTTCCAGAATTTGAGCACCCATTCGCGGGAAAGGGGCGCGTCCGTTGCCAGGGACGCGGCCGCGGCGGTGGCGGTGACAGCCGTGGGGTGCAGCGCGGGCGGATCCTTGGGCTCGCCTGCAATGGTATAGGTTTGGTAGGGTTCCTTGCCCCATAAAAAGCGCTGGAGATTGTCGGCAATCGTTTGATACGCCGCCCGCCGCCCGTACCAGGCGCTGTCCAGGCCGATGTTCATGGCCACCCGGTAGGCGTCGGAAAAGAAATCGCCGTGCCCGCGCGAGGTTTCCGGCGTGCCGTCGTAATGGGCGTATTCGGGCGCGAGGCCGGTTTGCGGATGGCAGGACAAAGCCAGGTAGTTCCGGCTCTTCTCTGCGGCGCGTTTCCAGAAGGGGCGGTCCGCCTCGTCCGAAAGCAGGGCGAAGCGCTCGTAAAAGTGCGGCAGGTGGTAGGACGGATCGCTGAACGGGAGCTCCGGCACGAAGCGGATCAGCGCCGTTTCCTCGTCCCACATGGCATGGCCGCCCTTGACAAGCTGCGGCTGGTGCACCGCGTGGCGGAGGATGGCGCGCGCCTGCGCGGCGTAATCAAACGGCGGCGCGCCTTCGCCCCAGCGCGCGGCGGCGAAAAACAATGCCATGGCGTAGTACTCCTCGCCGTCCGGGGCGGGCCCGTCGCTGTTGCGCACGCCGTCGGGCTTGACCGACCAGGCGAAATAGCCCGCATGGCGGCCCTTTGCGTTGTACATATACCGCAGGCTGAACGTCCAGAGCCGGTCGAAAATCTCCTTGCGGTCGCGCTGCACGGCCATCATCATGCCGTAGCTCATGCCTTCGGTGCGCGCGTCGTAATTGCCGGTGTCCATCATATATCCCGCGTCGCCATCCGTTTCGAAATAAAAGCGCTCCGCGGGATCGAAAAAGATCGCGTATTCGGTATCGCGGATCCGCTTGTCAATATCCTGCGCGGGGATTCCCAGGGCAAGCAGCAGGTTAGGGGTCGTTTTCATAGGTGGAACCCTCCCAAATTATAGATCGGCGTTTACCGCGTCCGTCCCGGACAGCCGCCGGAAGAAATCCTTCAGCACGTCGCACCACTCCCGGGCGTTTACAAGCTGCCGGTCCATGCGCTCGGCCGCGAGGGCATACACGTCCGCGGGCAGGCTGCCCTGCAAACTGCGCAGGGCAGCCGCAAGCGCTTTCGTATCCGCAACCGCCTCGGTATGGTCGTCCATAATGCGCCCGTACAGCGTGCGGCCGTCCCGCATGCGGTACGTATAGGGCAGGCGATGGAAGAACAGCAGCAGGTTGTCCGGGCAGGCTTCGGGCGTGGCATACTGCGCCTGGTAAGCCTCCGGGTACTGCAGCAGGTATCCCGTGCCCGCCGCGGTGCGGTCAACCCCGATGGCATGGTGGTCGGCACGGTGATAGGTACCCCAGGCGGAGTACTCGTACCCCATGGGGCTGGGGCCGTAATGGTGGTTGGGGTTGACCATCCAGCAGATGCCAAGCGGGGCGGTATACTTTTCGTACACGGCGCGGCTTTGCAGCAGCAGCTCCGTAAGCGTGCGCAGCGCGTCGCCCGTCAGGGCGTAGCTGAGCTTTGCCCACCGCTGTGTGGTTTCCCGGAAATCCTGCAGGGGCCGCCAGGCGGTTTGCCCGTAGGCATAGAGGTTCAGCTGGGCGAAGGGGTGCCCCGTCCAGCACGCGTCGTACCCTGTGTTGGAAACCGCCGCGATCGCCCGGATGTTCCCCGCCGGAATGTCTTGAAGTACTTCGTTGAACATGCCCTGCATGGCGTACAGGTCGATCTGCTGGCCGGTGTACTCCTGCGCGAGCTGGAATTCCAGCGCCTTGCAAGTGCCCGGCATCGCAAAAAACAGCGGCGACACGGGCTCGCGCACCTGGAAATCGAACGGGCCGTTCTTGATCTGCAGGATCACGTTATCGTCAAACTGGCCGTCCAGGTACGCATAATGATCATACGCGGCCTTGGGGCGGTCGGTTTGCGTGTCGCGCCAGTCCTGGCGGCAGTTGTACACAAAGCAGCGCCAGATCACAACGCCGCCGAAGGGCTGCAGAGCGCGCGCCAGCATGTTGGCGCCCTGCGCGTGGTTGCGCCCGTAGGTATAGGGACCGGGGCGGAATTCGCTGTCCGCCTTGACCAGAAAACCGCAGAAATCCGGGATGGCCTCATAAATCCGTCGCGCGCGGGCTTGCCACCAGGCCTGCACCTGCGCGTACAGCGGATCGGCGGTTGCAAGCCCTTCCCGCACGGGCATGGAGTAATCGACCGACAGCAGGATGCGGATACCGAACGCCCGGAAAATATCCGCGACATGCGCCGCCTTCTGCAAAAAGCGTTCGCCGATCAGCTCCTGCGCGGGCTCGACGACGTTGACGTTGTTGAGGCTGATTGCGTTGATCGCAACGGACGCCAGCAGACGCGCATACGCCCGGAGCCGTTCGTCGTCGCCCCGGAAATCGCCGTTTTCAAAGAAAATGGAACGCCCCGCATAGCCGCGTTCCACGTGGCCCTGCATCGCGTCCCAGTGGTCGACCATCCGAAGCGTAAACGCCGGGCTTTCGGTGCCTTGCGGCAGCGGCCGCCCCGCACGCTTCCACTCCAGAAGCCGGTAAACGCCGTAGAGCACGCCGGTTTCCCCGCCGGTCACTTCGCCGCCGTCTGCCGAAATGGTATACGAATCTTGAAGCGCGGGGTTCACGGTCAGCGTGCAGGGCAGCCCCGCCAGGGCTAGCTCCCAGCGGGCGGCTTCAGGCGGGGTTTGCAGGGTATCGGGTACGGGGGCTTCGGTCAGCCAGCATTTTGCGTAGTCCATCGTAACGCTCCTCGGTTAATTGTCAACTAATTTTTAATATCAGGTTGACATTCATGGTTTCCTCTGGTAAGGTGTGGTTCTGAAAGGGATGATCACCGTATGGGTAACGCGAAGCTCTCCGTAAAAGATATGGTTGTCACCGCGCTGTTCGCGGTACTGCTCGCCGTATGTGCATGGATCGCCATTCCCGCCGCCGTGCCCTTCACCCTGCAGACGATGGGGCTGTTCCTCACCATGGGGCTTTTGGGCGGCAGGCGCGCGGCGCTGGCGGTCACGCTGTATCTGCTGCTGGGCATGATCGGCATTCCCGTGTTTTCCGGGTTTCGCGGCGGCATGGGTGTGCTTGCGGGCATTACGGGCGGATACCTGATTGGGTTTCTAATCGCAGCGCTTGTGTACTGGCTGATCACGGCGAAAAGCCGAGGACGAATGCTGCCAATGATCCTGGGCATGGTCGCCGGTTTGCTCGTGGATTATACCTTCGGTACCGCCTGGTTTATGCTGTTCTACGCGCGCTCCTACGGGGCGATCGGGCTTTCGGCAGCGCTTTCCATGTGCGTGTTCCCCTTCATCATTCCAGACGTCATCAAGCTGGGTATCGCGGTTGCCGCGGTAAAAACGCTTCCCAGCCGCATCAAAACCCTGCGCGTTTGATTACACCTTGTCCAGGGCTTTCTGGTACAGGGCTTCGTATTCCTTGGCGCTGTGCGACCAGGAATAATCCCCCTGCATGCCGCGTTTGCGCAGCAGTGTAAGCGTTTCCTGCCGGTTTTTATAAAACTCCAGCGCACGGTGGATCACCGCAAGCATATCGTGGGCGTTATAATTGCTGAACGTGAACCCGTTGCCCTCTCCGGTTTCCTCGTTGTAGCTCAGAACCGTGTCCCGCAGGCCGCCGGTCTCCCGTACGATGGGCACGGTGCCGTAGCGCATGGCGATCATCTGGCTTAACCCGCAGGGCTCAAACAGCGAGGGCATTAAGAAGAAATCCGCGCCCGCGTAGATTTGATGCGCAAGTGCGCTGTCCATGGTAAAACGCGAGGCGAGCTTTCCCCGGTATTTGGTTTCCGCCCAGCTGAAAAGGTTGGTATAGCGGGCTTCGCCCATGCCGAGGATCGCCAGCTGGACCGGCTCCGCCATGATATCGCCCAGCACACAGTCCACCAGATCCAGCCCCTTTTGGTTGGTGAGCCGCCCGATCATCGCAATCAGCGGGATTCCGGCATCCGCCTCCAGCCCCAGTTCCTTTTGCAGCGCGTCCTTGTCGGCCGCCTTGCCGGACAGATCCTCCGCCGTATAGGTGTGTTCGATCTGGCGGTCGACCGCCGGGTTATACAGATCGGTATCGATCCCGTTGAGCACGCCGTAAAGCGCGTTTTTCCGGGAGCGGATCAGCCCGTCCAGCCGCTCGCCGTAGTACGCGGTGGTGATTTCTTCGGCGTAGCTGGGGCTGACGGTGGTGATGATATCCGTGTACACAAGCCCCGCCTTCATGAAGTTGGCGCAGCCGGAAAACTCCAGTTTGTCCGCGCTCCACAGACCGTCGCCAAAGCCCATGACATCCTGCACCTCTTTGATGCCAAAGATACCCTGGTATTGAAGATTGTGGATGGTAAACAGCGTGCGGATGGGTGCGTAAAACGGCAGATGCTGGTATTGGATTTTCAGCAGCGCGGGCATCATGCCCGCCTGCCAGTCATGCGCGTGAATGACGTCCGGCTGGAACCCGATCAGCGGACCGAGCTCCGCCGGCAGATCGAGCAGTTCATCAATCGGGCCCAGGTCGAAGCCGGGCACCTGGAGGCCATCCGTTTCCTGGCCGAGAAAGAAGGCAGCCCTTGGCATCGATATCGCGGC